>SABV01000057.1 GCA_009928855.1 Erysipelotrichia bacterium
GATAGACATGGGCGGTGCCACCACTGATTTTTATTCATTTGGTGATTCTTACCGCCCTGACGCCGGCACGGTAATGAAGGGTATCGTAGAGACCGTGCTAAAACGCACTGTCGAGGGTGATCTCGGTATGCGCGTCAGCGCTGAATCTACCTTTGAAACAGCCAGATCTTATCTGGCTTCTGTTACGGGTTTTTCTGATGAGCAGCTTGCCGCGATGCAGGCTTATGTCTGCGACTTGACCACAAACACCAGCCATCTGCCGCAGAACAACACTGAAAAAGATTATGACCGTTTTCTGGCGCAGTCTTGCGTTTATCATGCTCTTATGCGTCATGCCGGCACTATCGAAGAGGTTTTTACAACCAGCGGCCCGGTTTGGGCCCAGACAGGAAAAGACCTGCGTTGTGTGAACCGTGTGATCGGTACGGGTGGGTATCTCGCGGCGATGGGGCAGAACAACCACCTGATGCCGATTCTTGATAAACCGCCGGCACAGACCAAAAAACTGCCGTTGCTGCCACAGAAGTTTTCATACCATGCCGACCAAGACTACATACTGCCTTTGCTCGGCAACCTGGCCGAAAAATTTCCGCGTCAATGTGCTTTGACGGCAGTTTCATATTTGAACGAATAGTAACATAACGAAGTTAAGGAGTTCTGCTAACGTGAGTTCACAAAAGCTCTGCATCGAAAAATTCAACGAAATCCGCCGTGAAATTCTGGAAACATGGCCTACCGGGCGAAATCTAAGTCTTGAGGAGGGCATCGCTTATCAAAAAGCGATTCCTGAAAACAAAAACTTTGCCGTAGCAATGCGCAAGGCTTCAGAGGTCGGTAAGACCCTTTTGCAGCCAAGGGCGGGTGTGGCTCTCATTCATGACCATATCAAACTGTTGCAGTATCTCGAAAACGAAGGTGAAGCCGATCTGTTGCCAACCACTATCGATGCCTATACCCGCCAAAACCGCTACCAGGAAGCAGCGACGGGTATTGAAAAATCATTGCAGGCGCGCACTTCTCTTCTTAACGGTTTTCCGGCGGTAAATCATGGTCTTGCCGGTTGCCGCCAGGTTACTGAAGCGGTTAAATCGCCGATTCAGGTGAGGCATGGTACTCCAGATGCCAGATTGCTGGCCGAAATTACTCTGGCCGGCGGTTTTACCAGCTTTGAAGGCGGCGGCATTTCATACAATATTCCTTACACCAAAAAAGTGCCATTGCAGAAATCGATCGACGACTGGAAATATGTCGATCGACTGGTGGGTATCTATGAAGAGCATGGCGTTCACATCAACCGCGAACCGTTCGGGCCGCTTACGGGTACTCTGGTTCCGCCATTTGTAAGCCACGTCGTCGCCATCGTTGAAGGCATTCTCGCTTTGCGTCAAGGAGTCAGATCGATAACTCTTGGCTATGGCCAGGGCGGAAACCTGTTTCAAGATATCGCTGCCATGGTTTCGCTTAAAAATCTGGCCCATGAGTATTTTGCCCGCGAAGGCTTTAAAGACTATGAACTGACTACTGTTTTTCATCAATGGATGGGCGGGTTTCCTGAAGATGAGGCCAAGGCGTTTTCTGTCATCAGCTGGGGTGCTGCGGTGGCTGTTCTGGCAAAAGCCGACAAGGTGATCGTTAAATCTCCGCATGAAGCTATGGGAATTCCTACGAAAGAAGCCAACGCTCAGGGCCTCAGATGTACCCGACAAGCGGTCAGTATGCTTCGGGATCAGCGCTTTCCGATCAGTGCTGAGCATCGTGTCGAAATAGAACAGATCGAAAAAGAGGTCAGATGCATCATGGAGGTTGTTTACCGCCTGGGTAACGGCGATGTCGAGGCTGGCATCGTCGCTGCGTTTGAGGCTGGCGCCATGGACATTCCGTTCGCTCCATCAATTTACAACCATGGCAAGATTCTGCCTATGCGTGATAATCAGGGCTATATAAGAGTTTTTAATAAGGGCAATCTCGCTCTGAGCGATGAAATTATGACTTACCACCGTGAAAAGCTCGAAGAACGGGCGAAGGCAGAAGGTCGCAAAGTCTGCTTCCAGATGGTTACTGACGATATTTATGCAATAAGCAAAGGCGCATTAGTTGGGAGACCAAGATGAAAATTTCAAAGGTTGCTTTTTCAAAAGGTATTTCGGCGTTTTTCTTTGACGACCAGCGTGCCATAAAAAACGGTGCGAAACACGATGGTTTTGTATACGTGGGCGAGCCTGTGACGCCTAAATTCAACAGAATCAGGCAGGCCGGGCAGAGTATCTCGGTTCTTCTGATGCTTGAAGACGGGCAAATCGCGGTTGGCGATTGTGCGGCGGTTCAATATTCGGGTGCCGGCGGTCGTGACCCCCTGTTTTTGGCTGAAGAATATATTCCATTTCTCGAAAAGCACATTAAGCCGCTTCTTGAAGGCATGGAGGTTGGCACTTTCAGAGATATGGCCAGAAAGTTTTCTGAACTTCAGATAGAGGGTAGACCATTACATTCGGCAATTCGTTACGGTCTGACCCAGGCTTTGCTCGATGTGCGGGCAAAAGCTCTGAAGCTCATGCCTTGCGAGGTTGTGTGTGACGAATACAGATTGCCGGTAATTGCCGAACGTGTTCCAATTTTTGGGCAAACAGGTGACAATCGTTACGATAACGTTGATAAGATGATTCTCAAAGGTATCGAAGTTTTGCCGCATGGTTTAATCAACAATGTCGAAGAAAAACTCGGTCGTACAGGCGAGAAGCTTCGTGAATACGTGCGCTGGCTGGCAAAACGTGTCGTTCAATTGCGCACAAGTGAGTCTTACAGACCAGACCTGCATATCGACGTTTATGGCACCATCGGTCAGATTTTTGACAATGACATGAACAGGGTCGCTGATTATATCGCCTCTCTTGAAAAGGATGCGGGGGGCTTGCAGCTTTATATCGAAGGGCCGGTTGACATGGAAGAAAAGCCTCTGCAGATAGCAAGTCTCAAAAAAATTACCGATCGCCTGCATGATATCGGCTCGCCGGTGAAGATTGTCGCCGATGAATGGTGCAATACTTACGAAGACATAAAAGAATTCACTGACGCGAAATCTTGTCATATGGTTCAGATCAAGACTCCGGATCTTGGCGGTATTCATAATATTGTCGAAAGCGTTATTTATTGCCGACAACATGGCATGGAAGCGTATCAGGGCGGCACCTGTAACGAAACCGATAATACGGCGAGAATGTGCGTTCACCTGGCCGTGGCTGCCAGGGCTGAACGAATGCTTGCCAAGCCGGGTATGGGTTTTGATGAGGGTTTCACCATTGTAAACAACGAACTTGAGCGCATTATTGCAATTTTGCGCCTTAAAAGCGGGGCTAAATAATTATGAGCAACAATGAAGAATTCAGGGTATTATCGCCGACTGCGATTCTTGGCTACGGTTTTCCCGAAGCCTCTTTTATGCGTGGTATGGAACGAAAACCGCATTTGATTGCTGTTGACGCGGGGTCGACTGACCCGGGCCCATATTACCTGGGTGCCGGAAAAGCTTTTACTGACAGAGCTTTCGTTAAGCGTGATCTGCGTTATATGATCCGCGAAGGTGTTAAAAACAGGATTCCGGTTGTTATTGGTTCTGCCGGCGGTTCGGGCGCATCTGTGCATCTTGAGTGGTGCCGTCAGATAATTGCTGAGATTGCGCAAGAAGAAAGGCTTAGTTTTAAGATGGGCGTTATCCCGTCTGATGTCAGCAAGGATACGGTAAAAAAAGCCTTGAGAGAAGGCCGTATCAGCCCACTTGCCTGTGTTCATGACCTCACCGAAAATTTGATCGATGAAACAACGTATCTTGTTGCTCAGATTGGTATTGAGCCAATAATAGAAGCTCTTAAAGACGGGTGTGATGTTGTGCTGGCCGGTCGTTGTTATGATCCTGCATGCTTTGCCGCTTTGCCCGTAATGAAGGGGTATTCTGAAGGGCTGGCGTTGCACATGGGTAAGATTCTTGAATGTGCGGCAATCGCTGCGACCCCAGGTTCTGGCGCGGATTGCGCTCTCGGTGTGCTGACTAAGGACTCATTTATTCTTGAGGCTTTAAGCCCGAAACGCAAATTTACCTGTGAATCGGCAGCGGCCCATACTCTTTATGAAAAGTCTGATCCATACCATCTGCCTGGCCCTGGGGGTTCGATAAATCTCGAAGATTGTTCGTTCGCTGATTTTGGCAATGGCCGTGTCGAAGTCAGAGGCAGCCGCTTCGAACCAACTCCAAGGTATCTGATTAAACTCGAAGGTGCTCGCCCGATTGGCTATCGCAGTATCAGTATTGCCGGAACCCGTGACCCGATAATGATTGCTGGAATAGATAAAATTTTGGGCGAAGTTAAGCAGCAATTGAACGAAATGTCTGCTGACAATGATCGCAGTAAGCAGCTTTTCTTTCATGTCTATGGCAAAAACGGAGTCATGGGGTCTCTTGAGCCTCTCGAAAACGCGACTTCTCACGAATTATGTATTGTAATTGAGGCTCTGTGCTCAACTCAGGAGCAGGCAGATACACTTTGCAGCGTCGCACGCTCTACATTGCTGCATTACGGTTATGAGGGCCGCATATCAACAGCCGGAAACCTGGCTTTTCCATTTTCGCCGTCAGACATCAAGATGGGCCAGGTATTTGAGTTCTCTCTCTATCATCTGATGGATCCTGCGGGTGAAAAATTGTTTACCCACAGTATTGAAGTGTACAAAGATGGAGAAAAAAAATGAAACGTAACATTCTTGAAGCAGCCAAGGTCATAAGATCTAAAAATGCCGGACCTTACGAATTGACCTTTGACATTATGTTCAAAAATAAAGATTTTTTTGAAACATTTAAGTCGCAGAATATTATAAATTCTGCTCTGGTGGCTCGTCTTCTTAAAATAGAAGAGAGTAATATTCTCAGCCTTATCTGGTTTGCACCGGCCAATGCCGTAAAAATCACGATCAAACGTCCTATTCCGTCTGGCGCCCCTGGTGAAACCGATATTTACGGTGCCCAGCAACATGCGCCTTTACTGGCAATAGAATTTTGATATGCAGACTTCGTTTTTAAACTCTAACCCTTCTCATTTCGAAACTCTTCTGTATTCGACCTATTATGCACCCCGCGGGCGTCCAAGGCTGTATACCCTTGGTAGCCTGCTGGCGAATCGATATTTGGTGCCGACCGACTTGTTGATTGGCGTTATTGGCGGAGAGGGGTCTGGTAAATCGACCCTGATAAAGGGGCTGTTTCCGGGGCTTGAACTGACTAATGATGACGATGGAGTTAATCTGCGTGTTACTCCTATTTATGATTTTCATCCTGATAACTATTTCGCGCCGCACACGTTTCATCTTGATATTCGCTATGAACTTGCCTTTAAACAGCCTTTTGAGATTGTGGAAGCGGTGAATCGTGCAATAGAGAATGGTCGCAGGGTGGTGATCGAGCATTTTGATCTGATTTACAAGCAGCTTGGCTATAATGCGCAGATTATTTTTGCGATTGGCGAAGAACTTCTGGTGGCACGCCCAACCGTGTTTGGCCCTTTCCCGGCAGAGATAAAGAAGCATGTCGAAAAAACCGCGATTTATCGCAAAATGGCACATTCGGCAGAAGATATAACCAGTTACGTTCTTGCGTCAGACTACAATTACACGCGGCGTGTTTTGCACTCTGACGTAAAGCACGGATTCGTCATAAAATTTCCCGAAATGCCAGAAATTAACATTCGTGACATCGAAGAAAAGGTGAAGGCGATTATTGCCAGGAATGTGCCGATTGGTGTTGCCGGCAAGGACAAGATCAGTGTTGGTGATTGGCAGATGTTTTGCACGGGCTCCAGAACGCATGTGACGACTTCTGGGCAGATCGAAAATTTCAGGTTGTGGCAGGAATACGTTTACGACCCAATCTGGAAAGAATATCTGCTGGTGGGTATGGTTGGCCCTCACAAGGGCGCGGGTATTGAAGGCATCTCTTATTTCAGCGAATGAAGCGAATGGCGGGCGATTTGTGCAAAATATAAAAACAGCCTGATCAAGGAAGGAAGAAGATTATGAAATGTCAGTATCGAAAGCTTACCGACAAGGGTATCAAACGCGAATGCATCGGCGGCAGAGAGTTTCTAAGTGTCGCTCCTGAAGTGTTGTCGCGCCTTGCCGAAGAGGCTTTTCACGATCTGTCGTTTTATCTTCGCCCGAGCCATCTTGATGAACTTGCTGAAATTGCCGGAAACTCTGAGGCTTGCGATAATGAACGTTTTGTCTGTAATGCTCTTGTTAAAAACGCCATTATCGCAGCCGAAGGGGTTTTGCCGCTTTGTCAGGATACCGGAACGGCTACGGTATTTGCCTGGCGTGGCGAAAGAGTTCTGACTGGGGGCGGCGATGAACAGGCTATTGTCGATGGCATCGCCGCTGCCTGGAAGAACAACAGTCTGAGGTATTCGCAGGTCGCTGCTCTGAACATGTTTGATGAGGTTAATACTGGCAATAATCTGCCGGCGCAGATAGACATAGGGTTCGCGCCGGGTGATGAATACCGATTTGTGTTTATGGCCAAGGGTGGCGGGTCTGCAAACAAGACCGTTTTGTTTCAGGGAAGCAGAGCCCTGTTGAATGAGCGAGCCTTTGAGATTTTTCTTAAAGAAAAAATTGCAGGGCTGGGTGTGGCGGCCTGCCCGCCTTACACGCTGGTAATAGTGGTTGGTGGCACTTCGCCTGAGAATAACCTGAAAACCATGAAGCTCGCCTCTACCGGCTGGTTAGACGAGTTGCCTGTCGTTGGCGATGGTAAAGGCACGCCTTTTAGAGATCTCGAATGGGAAGGGCGCGTCATGAAAATTGCTGCCGAGACAGGGTGGGGTGCCCAGTTTGGCGGAACTCATATGGCAATCGCCGCCAGAGTAATAAGATTGCCAAGGCATGCCGGGTCATGCCCGGTGTCGGTAGGCGTATCATGCAGCGCGCATCGAAACCTGGTTGCAAAGATCACTCATGAAGGCGCATTTATTGAGGAGCTTGATCGAAACCCGTCGAGGCTGCTTGAAAAATGCCGCAACAACTTTATTGGCGCCGTATCTGTAGACCTTGATCGATCGATGCCTGAGATTCTGACGCAGCTCAAAACGCAACCGGCCGGTTCGCTGGTGCTGCTTAACGGCACTCTGGTTGTGGCGCGTGACATGGCGCATGCCCGTATTTTTGAAATGGTTAACGCCGGTCTGCCCCTGCCTGATTACTTTAAAAATCACCCTGTTTATTATGCCGGCCCGGCTAAGACGCCGGAGGGTTACGCGATTGGCAGTTTCGGGCCAACTACGGCGCAGCGCATGGATGAGTATGTTGAATTTTTTATGAGCCGTGGCGCATCAATGGTGACGCTTGCCAAGGGCAACCGTGCAGAAAGCGTTGTTAAAGCCTGCGCAAAATACGGCGGGTTTTATCTTGGCACGATAGGTGGCGCTGCTGCGCTGATCGCCAAAGAAAATATTCTGTCGTCAGAAGTTATTGATTTTTGTGAATTCGGCATGGAAGCTGTACATCGTATCAGAGTAAAAAATATGCCGGCGTTCATCATTTATGATGACAAGGGGCAGCGCCTGTATTAGACGGTTTTAATGCGCTGTTTTTATAGCGCATCGTATCTGTTATAATCGCAGCTTGAAATTAACTCTTTGCTTGCGCCTCAGGAGACTGGTTTTGAAAATTCTTGTCGATGCCGACGCTCTGCCGGGAGCTGCCCGCGATATTTTATTTCGTGCGGCGCAGCGGGTAAAAATCATGATGATATTTGTTGCTAACAAACCTTTGCGTATGCCTGATTCTGAATTTATAAGCTTCGAAATAGTCGGGCAGGGCTTTGACGTTGCCGACGCCAGACTTGTCGAATTACTGGAAGCGGGTGATATAACGGTCACGGCTGATATTCCACTTGCGGCTGAGGTGGTGGCAAAGGGGGGGGTGGCGGTAGATCCGCGTGGTCAGCTATATTGCGAAAGTAATATTAAAGAACGCCTTTTTGTGCGTGATTTTATGGATACATTGCGCAAATCCGGCGCTACTACGGGTGGGCCGTTGCCTTACGGCAAAAAAGAATGCCAGGCTTTTGCTAATCAGCTTGATCGTTTGCTGGCCAAAAAACGCGATTGATAAGAGATTGACGTTGTTTTAAAGCGTGCAAAAATGCGGCTTAAAAAATATAGTAGCTATTTATTTGAAAGTATGATATCTTTGAAAATACCCTTTGCGTATGTCCGGGGGGTCGGACGACATGCACAGGGTTTCTGCCAGTCTGGTGACTGGTTTACTGCCGTGAGTTACACGGCCTGTGCGTGAAAAAATCTGACATCGTTTCGCCGGGCACCTGCGCCGATCAATATGGTTCGGGCAGTGGTTTGCATTATCGCTGATTGATTTTTTCGGCTCTAATACATACAAGGGAAAAACACTAATGAGTTTCACTAACGATCAAATCACCGGTTTCGAAAATCTCGGTCTCTCTCAGCCTCTTCTTCAGGCTCTTGTTGATTCAGGATACGAAACCCCGACAGCTATTCAGGCAAAAATGATTCCGGTTATGCTTACTGGCAGCGATGTTGTCGGTCAGGCTCAGACCGGCACCGGCAAAACTGCCGCATTTGCGCTTCCGATTTTAGAACAGATCGATATCGATCGACATGAGCCACAGGCGCTTATTCTGGCTCCTACTCGCGAACTGGCAATTCAGGTTTGCGAATCTTTTAAGACTTATGCCACTCACATGAAGGGCCTCAAAACCCTCGCTGTTTATGGTGGCCAGGAATACAGCGGTCAGCTTCGCGGCCTCAGCCGTGGTGCTCACATCGTTGTCGGTACTCCCGGCCGTGTCATGGACCATATTGAACGTGGCACCCTCAAGCTTGCTTCAATCAAATGCCTCGTTCTTGACGAAGCCGATGAAATGCTGCGCATGGGCTTTAAAGAAGACGTGGAGTGGATTCTCGAACGTGCTCCTGAAAAGCGTCAGATCGCTTTGTTCTCGGCAACCATGCCGCCCGATATCCGCGCTATTTCACGCCGATTCCTCAACAATCCCGAAGAAATTTCAATCAAGCTTAAAACTGCTACCGTTGAAGCAACTCGCCAGCGTTACTGGCAGGTTACCGGCATGCACAAGCTCGATGCACTTTCCAGAATTCTCGAAGCAGAGCCTTTTGACGCGATTCTGATTTTTGTCAGAACTAAAATTGATACCATCGAAGTTGCCGAACAGCTCGTTAACAGAGGTTTTGCTGCCGCCGCCCTTAATGGCGATATTCCGCAGAATCAGCGCGAAAGAATTATCGAACAGCTCAAAGCCGGCAAACTCAATATTATCGTTGCTACCGACGTTGCGGCACGCGGTCTTGATGTCGATCGTATCAGCCATGTAATCAACTATGATGCGCCTCACGATCCCGAAAGTTATGTGCATCGCATTGGCCGAACCGGCCGTGCCGGCAGAAGCGGCGAAGCTATTCTTTTTATCTCACCAAGAGAACGCCGCGTTTTGCAGATTATCGAACGGGCAACTCGCCAGACGATTGCTCCCATGCAGCTGCCGACCGCTGATTTTATCAACAAAAAACGCATTGAAGCCTTCAAGAATAAAATCAAAGAAACCATGGCTAATCCCGACCTGCATATTTTTAAAGAGCTCATCGAACAATATTGCAGCGAAAACCAGGCAGACCCGATTGAAATAGCGGCTGCTACCGCCAGAATGTTTCAGGGCGACAAGCCTCTGCTGCTTCAGGCCAAGCCAGAACAGCAGAGAATCGAAACCATGCCTTTCAGAGAATTTGTTCCTGAATCTGCTGGCCGCAAGCCCAGAGCTGCTCAGGGCCGTGGCGCCCGCCGCGATGACGATGAACAGGAAGAAGGCATGGAAACATACCGCATTGAAGTTGGCAGAGACCATGGTGTTCAGCCGGGGCATATCGTTGGCGCTATCGCCGGCGAAACTGGCATGGCAAGCCGCTACATCGGCAGAATCAAGCTTTTTAACGAATTCAGCACCGTTGATCTTCCTCAGGGCATGCCCGAAGAAATGATAAAAAAACTTAAAACCGCCTGGATCTGCAAACGTCAGCTCGAAATTACTCTCGACGGTGGCCCACGCGTGCCGGTAAAGGCCGAAGAGCCTGCTAAACGCATCGCTTCGCGTCCTGCTCCTTTCCCGACCAGAGAATCTATTCCTGAAAACCACAAAAGACCTGTAAAAGCTCCGGCTTGGCCGATGTCCACTAAAAACGCCGGCAAGACAGCTCCACGCCGTCGCCGCAGTGAAGGCAAAACTTTCGCAGGCAGCAGATAATCGTTTTTTAAAACATTAACAAAGCGAGCTGGTCATGGTTTGACCGGCTCGCTTTTTTTTGTTGCGCCAATTTAAGAAAAATCTTATTGTGCCGGCAGTTTTTAGAGGTATAATTTTGCTGTGTTTTATAGAAGATTTCAGGAGGAGTTGCAGAAAATGAAGAAATTTTTTGGTCTGTTTGTAACTGTTTTCATGATTCTGGGCGTTGGCAGTATGCTGCTGGCGCAGGATGCACCTGATGCGGCGCCTGTTATTGACGCTACGCAGACGCCACCCGCAGTGGTTGAGGGCTCTGCTCCGCCGGCCGGTGAACCGGGCAAAGGTCCCAGGGGCCCCAAAGGTCCAAGACCTCCGATAGACGACTCAGCTCTTGAAGCAATCGATACCACCGGCGTTATTGAGGTGACTGAGCCTGATGCAGCCAAAAATCAGAAATACAAAAATGTATTACTGAAAGTTGGCGAAACAACTTACCGCTTGATTCCGAGTAAGGGCGCTAAAGAACTGTTTGTTAAGCTCGAAAGCATGGCCGGTAAGACTGTAAAGGTTAAAGGCAAACTTCTGCCCGCCAATGAAAAATTTCCGATGCGCGCTATTAAGGTTGATGAATTTTCTGAATAATCAATAAAAGAGCATAAAAAAACCGCCCATCGTTCGGGCGGTTTTTTTTATGCTCGCAAATCTTAATACGTCACACCTTCACGGGTCTGAAAAAGTTCTTTAATTTTGTTTATTTCCTGGCCACTCATAATGAGAATGAGGTAGTCTCCGGCTGAGACCTTAATGTCATCGGCCGGCAGTTTGAGTAATTTTCTCTGGCCATCCTTTTCTTCTTTAGAGATGCCTATTGCCAGAACATTAAACCTGGACTTCATACCGGCGAAGACCTCGCCAAAGGTTTTTTCGGCATAGGGATTCTCTGCAGTAACCTTGAATTCTTTAATATCGTAATCTTCGCTTTTGGTTGAAATGGTCAGAAGATCGTTGGTCATATCTGCCACATCAGGCTCAAAAATATAGCTTGCCATG
The DNA here is from genome assembly GCA_009928855.1 of Erysipelotrichia bacterium. GTDB lineage: Bacteria > Muiribacteriota > Ozemobacteria > Ozemobacterales > Ozemobacteraceae > Rifleibacterium. The sequence continues at coordinate 11,366 of SABV01000057.1, forward strand.
AGTTTTGAGACAATTTCATTCTTAGAAAGAACAAAAGTAGCTCCGGCAGAATAAAAGGTGTTTCTGAGGTCAGAATTGTCGAGTGCTACGATAAACTTTGACTGTGGGTAATCTTTTTTTATGTTGAGTATGCTTATCAGCTTTTCTGTGTCATCTTTTAAATTGATGAATATCATCGCTGCTTTGCTTATGCCGGCGTTTTCAAACAGATTGAGGTTTTTAAGATCGGCGAAAAGGCAAAATACAAGTTCTGACGGAAATTCGCTATAAATTAAGTCGATATCGTTTTTTTCATTAGTAATTATTGCGATGTTCTGACCGGCTTCTATCAAGTCTTTGACTATTGCATGGGCAAATGCGTCCCAGCCAATTATAACGACATGTTTTTCAAAAGAGGTTCCGTAGTATCCCATTTTTTTTCTCCTGTTTACCTCAGAAATGAATTCTGTTGCCCTGCCAATAATGAAGCCAAGAACCCCAAGGCTGCCAATAATAAACACAATTGCAAGAAATTTGCCTATCGGGGTAACCGGGTAAAAATCACCGTAACCTATTGTAGTAAGCGTTACAAGCGAATACCATAAAGCATCTGAAAAGCATTTGATATTCGCTCTTTCATGCTGGCATTCAACTGAACTTAAAAGATAGAGAAGCGAAAAATACAAAAGAATCATCAACAGAAGCTTAAGTCCGGACTTTTTCATCTTTTATTTGCCGTTCCCGTTAATCAATATAGGATCCTTAAAAAGATTAGCACAGAAATCGGCATAAGAAAAATTGCTTTGCCAATTTTTGCCATATTTTTCGCTTCTTATTCGAAAGAACCTTAGCGTTCTAACTGAGAGCTTTCGGCAAATTTGCTACGGATGCCGGCAATCTTTTGTTTGATTTTGCTTATGGCTGTTGGGTTATTGCTTACCGCTTTTACAGCCTTCTCAAAATACTCGTTTGCCTGTTCTATGTTGCCTGACTGAAGATTCAGCGCGCCTAGTTCTATATAAGCAGCTGGCGGAGGAAGTTTTCCGGCTTTTTCTGCCTGCCTGAGCATCTTTTCTATTTCTTGAACAGCCTCAGGAAACTTTTTTTGACGTTTAAGTTCTTCGATATGGTTGATTCTCTCCTGAAGTTTTGGTGGCAGGTGCTGACGTTGAGCGGCGTAAGAATTGTTTGTGTCGTCAACATCTGTATTCAATTCGGGAGCGTCTTCTGGTGGTTTTTCTGCAGTTAACGCAATGCCGGTTTGTTGCTGATTGTTCTGCGTTGAAGAAGACGTGTCGGTGAGTGGTTCTTGATGCTGTTTTGCGGGTCTTCTGATGGTTTTGATTACCCTGATGGTGATGCCGACTGCTAAAAGAAGAGCTAATGCGACCATTACGGCGATAACCCATGGCTTTTTTGCAAAGTTAACGGGAAAAGCCTGACCGGCTTTGTTTGGGGTGGCGTTTGTATGTGCGAGGCCTGTTTTGGAAATTTTGTAAACCCTGATTTCGCGTGTCGCGTTTTTAAAATTTTGCGGGCCAAGGTCGACTGTACCGAATTCGTTGCGATTCATGGCCAGATAGGTCGCTTCCGAAATGAAGACTTCGTTTGGTTCGGCAAAACTTTCGATGCGGGCTGCAATATTGACGGCGTCACCAAAAAGGTCACCATGATCGTCGATTGATACTTCCCCTGTGTTAATGCCGATTCTGAAACGGACAAAATGATCGGGGTTCATAACGTTGGCGTTTCTTGATTCAAGCTTTTTCTGCATTTCAAGGCCGCATTGCACAGCGTTGCTCGGCGATATAAAAGAGGCCATAAAACCGTCGCCCATGGTTTTGACCAGCTGTCCTTCATACTTATCGAGGTGTTGAGTTACAAAATCGCGTATTTCAGAAACGAATTTTTCGTTATCTTCGCGGCTTTGGGTGGCTGTTCTACGTGTATAGCCCTGGACATCGACAAAAACGATGCTCAAAAGTTGATTTTTCATAAACACCTCTTCAGTCATGTTATCAAAGGATCTGTTCAGAATCAACGCCTCTTGCAAGTTTGACAGAATATCAGGTCGATGAGACATGCATATATGACTTTAATGACTTTATTTTTTGCGCGGCTATTGCTCTGTTTAAACTTAATTCTTATAATCAGCAGACTATGTATCGAAACACTGATATTTTAAGAAATTTTGCGGCAAAACTGCTGGCAGTTGCACTGCTGCTGTTTTTGCCGGCTTTTTCCGGCGCACAGCCATCGGGCGAGATTGTCAAAATATCTGTTGCAGGCCCTGTAAGATACCGTTCCGGGTCATATCGATTTCGCGATAAGGCCAGAGAACTTGCGCAAAAGTTTCCCGGTAAGAGGGCTAAAACTGCCGCTATCAATCAGCCCGGCATTAGTTTTTATGCTGATCGTAATGCGTTGCAGATAGGCGAACAGACAAGCTTTTTCGTCGATAAAAATGGCGCTGACAACAGAAAAAAGTTGGCAGCTGTTTTAAAAGTTATCGGAAAGCATTGTTATGTTTATCTTGAGAAGGGCTGCAAAGCAAAAGAAGGTGACTTAAAAAGGGTTGCCGATTTTTTTGATAGGCGCATTTACCCGCAAACCACTTCTGCGTTTGGCTCTGAATGGAAGCCCGGCATAGATGGAGATCCGCGTATTACTCTGCTTCTTCTTGCCGGCATGAAAGGCTGTGATGGATTCTTTTATCCGGGTGATGAATACCCCGCAGATGCTCAGCCCGACAGTAATGAACGTGAGATGCTTTATCTTTCGATTGACAGAATGAAAGATGTCGATGATTTTATGGGGCATCTTACAGCCCATGAATTGCAGCACATGATTCACTGGAACAACGATTCGAACGAAACTTACTGGGTTGAAGAGGGGTTGTCAGAGTATGCTGCCACTTTTTTCGGTTGCATGCCCTGGACCGCCGAACAGTTTTTTCAATATCCAGATCGAAACCTTTTCGACTGGGAAGACACAAAAGAAGCTGAAAACTATGGTCGTGCATTTTTGTTTGTAGATTATCTTCTGACCCAGGCAAAATCAGCCGGTGTCGATCGCCTCAGCCTACTTCGAGAAATTGTAAAATGTCAGGCTGCCGGCGTTACTGGCATATCAGAAGCCCTTTCCGGTGTTGCCGAAACGCTCAAGTTCAACAATGTTTTTCGTGATTTCTGTGCTGCAACATTTTTACATGAATCGTTTAATGGCGCTCACCCCTATCGTTTCAGCGCATTTGTCAGTGAAAAACTGAAAAAGTATGCGTTGAGACGCGTTATGCCTCGTAAAGTTTTTAAGACGGCTTCAGGCTCTATTAGAGGCACGGTCAGCATGTGGTCGGCTGTCGGGTATTCTTTTTCGTTGCAGAATCGTCCTGCAAAATTGCGATTGAAGTTTGACGGTTCAATTTTAAAGCATGATAAGGGTAATAATGTGTTTTTGCCGGGGTTGGCTTTTACTGATTCAGCCGGCAAGCATGCGCCGAAGGTTGTGTGGTTTAAAACAAATGCCGGCAAGTTAGAGCGAAGCATAAAGATTACTGACGATAATTATGACACACTGCTGTTGATTGTTTGCAACCAGGGTCCGATGAAATATCTCGATGGCGACGGCCGCCTTACCAGGGTGGGTTTTCAATTTTCTTTAGACGAAATTGATACCCGTTTCGAGACTCTCCATAAAAAACCCTGATAACCGTTAAAGTCTTAAGCCGCGCCTGCCGGCCGCCCAGGTATCTAATTTTTATCACGCTCTATTGTCGCGCAAAATAGCTGTGTACCGTTGACGTTTTGTTAAAACTGGCTTATAATCAGTGTTATGAAAAATATAACCCTGATGGTTTTAATTTTAATCAGTATTGTCAATTTCGGTTGCAGCAGCGGTGGTACGAGTAACCCGGTCGCTGTAGTAACCGGCCCTGTTATTCTTTCGGTTTCTCCGGCCACTGGTGGTGCAGGCACGGTGGTTACGATTCAGGGCAGCCGTTTTGGTCTGGTGCAGGGTAACAGCATTGTCAGTTATGCCGGTGTAACGGTTACGCCAACCAGTTGGTCTGATAATCAGATCACGCTTGTGATTCCTGAGGGAATGGCAAGCAGTGGCTCTTTTGTAGTAATCGTCAACAACGTGTATTCGACTTCGAATTCAAACACAACCTTTACTGTCAGTGGTCCGAATATTTCGTATCTTTCGCCTTCAACGGGCGTTATAGGTTCTGATGTCACTATTTACGGGCAATATTTTGGTCTGCAGCAGGGTAGCGTGACTTTTAACGGCACTATGGCTACGATCAAGAGCTGGTCAACCAGCAGCATAGTGTGTACAGTGCCAGATGTTCAGATTTTTCAGTCTGGTAATGTTTCTGTGCTTGTTCGCCCCAGCGTCACTCTTACTTCTAATTCTGCTGATTTTTACCTGATTCTGCCGGCAATCACCTCTTTGACGCCTGATACAGACAATATTGGCGCACGTGTGTTCATATATGGTCAGGGTTTTGGCAAGACCCAGGGCAGCGTCAAAATGGGAAGCGTCGATGCGCAGATTATCAGCTGGTCTGAGAGTGCGATCGAGATCAGAGTTCCGCAGGTTGCGGCAGAAGGCCTCTACAACCTTACTGTTCTTATCGGAAACCGCTCTGTTTACAAGGCTTTTACCGTCGCCGGGCCTAAGGCGACCAGTTATTCGCCATCTCCGGTCGGCAAAGATGACGCTTTAAATATTTATGGCAATCATTTCGGTGCTTCTTCTGACCAGGTAACCCGCACTATTTACATTAAAGATTCTGGTTATGTAACTAACTTTACTTATTCAGACACCAATTTGCTGCTTACCTGGCCGGTGAGCAACTCATGGACCGGCACCAAGGACGTAGAAGTAACCATAAGTATTGGCGGTTTGCAGCAAACCTTCACAGTTACCGCCGAGTAATCGTTCTGCCAATAAATCGTTCTAATTTAATGTGCTAAGCACACCGCCTTGAGCCTGACTTGACCATGCTGCATCCCGAAACCGGCACCCCGCAAGGCGGAATCGTATCGCCGATTCTGGCCAACATCTATCTGCACTACGCCCTCGATCTTTGGTTCGAGCACATCGTAAAACCAAAATGTCGTGGACGTGTATTAATGATCCGTTACGTTGATGACTTTGTCTGTGCTTTTCAGTATTATGATGATGCT
>SABV01000362.1 GCA_009928855.1 Erysipelotrichia bacterium
GCAACATCATTGAGCTGCAAAGCAATTTTTGCCGGGTTACATTCTGCCCATTTCAGAAAATCAGTTATTATCGGTGAAGCCATCAGAGAGTTCCTTTAGCCACAATAAGCAGAGCATATCGTTCAGATCCGGTCAAATATAAAGTAAGAGTTTCAACAAGTCAATTTATCAGGCTCGCCATCAGAAATTACGAAATGAAAAATCTATAGATTTTTTTTATACCTTCATTTACCATTCAAAGAATGTATTATAAAACACATATCCAAAGCCGTTCACAGGCGCTATGAAACCACTACCACCAGTTAAACCCGGCCTTGAGATTTTAAGAAACAAGCGTTTCCTTGTTATCACACTTTACATGGTGGCACTCATTTTCTTTGGGTTGGCCTGGCCTCGCGAAATTCCGTTGTTAGAGCAATATTACCGCATCCTGACTTCACCGGGGATTTTGATCAGCGATTTTTTTGCCATCGGAGGAATCTCTGCAGCTCTTATAAATGCTGGCACAGTAGGATTACTGGCAATTATTACCATCTATAAGACAAGAACTATCATGTCTGGCCCGACAATTGCCGCGATCTTTACATTGGCTGGCTTTGCAATGTTTGGAAAAACACCGCTTAATATATGGCCAATTCCTTTTGGAGTTGCAATCAGCGCCTGGCTTCGCAAAGAAAATTTTCGATCGTTCATTCTTGTCGCCCTATTTGGAACTGCACTTGGCCCGATTGTAAGTCAGGTGACTTTTGGCCTGGGTATGAGCTATCTATCTGGCACTTGCATTGGCATAATATGTGGCATCATTCTGCCCGGCCTGGCTTCACACCTTCTTCACAATCACCAGGGTTTTTGCCTTTATAACACAGGGTTCACCTGTGGAATCATAGGGATGTTCGCAGCTTCAATGCTTAAAATGGCCGGACATAACACGGAAATGACCCTGAGCTGGCATACCGGGTCTCAAAACGAGCTAACCACAGTCTTTGCGCTTTATCTGGCATCAATGCTGCTTCTCGGCCTAAAGGGAATACCATCGCAGCTGAAAATAATGAAACAGCCCGGCACATTGGTTACAGACTACGTGTTTCGCGACGGATTAGATGCGACCCTGTTTAACATGGGACTCGTAGGCCTGATCGGGATGGCTTATATCTGGCTTGTTGGCGGGCATTTCAACGGTCCAACCCTAGGAGGCGTCTTAACAATGACAGGCTTTGCCGCATTTGGCAAGAATCCCAAAAATGTCTGGCCTGTAATGGCCGGGGTATTTTTGGCGGCATGGTTATCTTCAAAATCACCTGCTGATCCAGTTATACTGACGGCGGCGCTTTTTAGCACGACTCTGGCACCCCTTGCCGGCGGATTTGGTATTATAGCCGGCATACTGGCGGGCTTTGTACATTTAAGCGTGGTATTACACGTCGGCACCTTTCATTCTGGAATGAACCTTTACAACAATGGCTTCGCCGGAGGGCTGACAGCGACTTTATTTATCTGCACCATAAGATGGTTACACTTACACAGACGGAGCGAATAACCCGTTATACAGCGGAGGCAAAATGTATTCATATCGCAATCATATTCGAGGCATCGTAGATGAATTCGTCAGCAATTCGATGAAGGCTAAGGCCACCAGAATAGACGTCTGCATTGAAGTTCTTGACGACTTTGTAACCATCTCGGCAAAAGATAACGGTATTGGCATCTCTTCTGAAAAGCTCGAAGAACTTGAAGAGCAGCTGATGCAACCACGACGACATGAACTCGAAGAATACTATGGCTCACTGGCAGGTGACAGCTCGATGGGACGAGGCCTCACACTGGTTGGCATGATAACTGACGACGCCTCAATCAAAAGCACGCCCGGTGAAGGCACAGAAATAAAAGTAGCCCTCAAACTCAACCCCTCAAAATAGAAAGAATGCGTTTAAAGAAGCCGACCGAATTCCTTTTCGAGATCATCAAAGGCATCAACAAGCAGCTTTAAAGAAAGCCGGCACACATCGCCGATCGTCGGAAACCATCGTTTCATAAGCTTAATGGCCTGCAATTTGCACCTTTTCGGATCTTGGCAGATAGTTGGCAGTTCGTTAAAATCCATTTCGAACTTAACGATAATCATCTGCACAATATGCATCAGATATAGATTGAAATATTTGCCAAAAGTGATGATTTTGCCGCGAGCACGGGTCATTTCAGCGTGAACTTCGTTTAAATCGTCTTCAGGAAACCGCTCAAGAAAGTCTTCGATTTGATCGAAAGATTCTTTTGCCAGCCTTTCTTCGAAGTCAGTAACAAGCTTTTCACCCTTTTCACAATAATCTATGACGCCCTCAACTTCTTTGCGGGTCTCAAGAATGGTCTCACGAAAATTACGCCATTCTTTTTTAATTTCGCTTTCAGTCGGATAATGCAGATGTTTTTTAAAATTCTCAAGAGTATTGACAGGCTTAACGCAATAGCGGGTCAGTGCCTCTCTGAGAGTCATCAATGTTGTTCCCTCAATGTAGGCACCACCTTCTGTGGCGTTAATACATGTGCCTTTGTACTGAGCCAGGTCGGTTACAAAGCCTTTTCTGAAAAGGTTGTAGATGTGGTTGGTGTAAACAGACTCTTCATAATTGCCTTTTACTTTTATGAGATCGCGCTCTTTGAGTCTTAGATTAGTTACGCTGGGCGCGTCATCTGCATGAGTTTTTTCTGCGCTTTTAAACGCACAATCCTGGCCCACCAATATTATCGGGTCGCACCCCAAAGCTTCGAGAATCTTGAAAGCAAGATTAGAACATGATGGCCCAACATTCAAAGTGCCCTTCGGCATGTTTATCCAGTCGAAATGCGCAAAAGCTCTGTAAACCATGCATCTTGGCCCAGTCCAGGCGTCATAGGCCTCTTTGCGAATGACAGGGCAAGCCATCAACCAGATTTGTTTTTTAAAATCATCAGGAAGTTCCTGAAACATCTTGGCAACAGGCATAACTCTCTCAAGGCTTGAGGCAGCGTGTGGCACAATGCCATGCTTAAGCAGAATTTTAAGAGCAGAATCTGCTGAGATCATGACGCATTTTCCCACGACATCCTTGAGCTCTCTCACATTTTTATCGAGTGAAGGCCCCGTAGAAACGATAATGCCCGGCACGCCTTTGAATGACCCATAAAGGTCTTTTACGCCAGGGTTTTTAATAATAGTCGCCAGATTCTTCATTATATTTTCAACGCCAATCATCGAATCTTCAGGGCAGTTGCCATAGTTGAAGATTATAGCCTGCGCAGCCTCTCTG
>SABV01000363.1 GCA_009928855.1 Erysipelotrichia bacterium
TGTCTACACCTTCATAGTCATGAGCGATAAAATTGCGCATATCACTCAAGCCTTTTAGGTCTGATTTTTTGAATCTTTCCAGGATGTCAAAGGCATTTTCGTCTTTTAACTTGTTCATTTGCTCGGCTATTGCAACCAGATGCATCAGAATTGCCGGTTTGAAAACCTTTTCATCAAGCAAAGCCCGGCTAATGTCACCACCAAAATCTGTTACGATTTCATTCAGAAGCAGAATCCTCGCCTTGATTACCCGGATGCGGTTCAGTGGTTCACGCATCGATCAGTTCCCGGCCGATCTTGGTTAAAAAATCATGGTTTGCACTATTAACTGAAAAAAGATCAACTTTTCTGCCAAAAGCCATTTTCAGTTCACGAGAAATCTCGGCCACTCTCGATACCGCACCAAAGCCCTGGTGCAATTTCAGAAAAATCTCTTTCTCAATTTCATAAGCGAGATCAATATCGCTTGCCTCATCAAAATCACCGCGGGAAAAGCTTCCAAAAAGCCCACGGATCAAAAAGCCCTCGGGTGAATATTTCTCTTTCATCCGGGAAAGAGTGCGCAATACATCTGCTCTTTGCTTAGCTTTTGAATCTTCCATGAATTCAGTCTATATTGGACAAGCCTGAACCGTCAACAGTATATCGGGCATAAGAGAAGAAAGATTTTCCCACGGATGAACGCGGATGGACACGGATAAACAAAGTGTTTGTTTTTTAGCAGGCCGAAGAGAAGAAGAAAGCGCAAAAGATAATGTGTGGGACCTTCTGTTGATTCAGGCAACGGGTTTTGGGGACTTGTCAGGCGGCCTTTGTTGCAGGTTGATTCTGAATAATTATTTTGGGGCAGGAAGTTTCGGCGGGTACGGGCAGGCCGGCTTCGCGCAGCAACCTGGCGTGCTCGATCATTCCCCAGCGGGCCTTGTAAAGACAATCTTCAATTGAATGACCAACTCCTGAAAAGCCCTCAAGGTCTGGCGAAAAAAAGCCAAAGAAATCAGGCTCTTCTGTGGCCTCTATGACCAAAGAATACTTAAAGTCTATCATAATTGCTTCCTCATTCTTTTTCTATGCCTGCGGACTTCAGAATGGCCATACAGGTACCGGTTGGCACTTCTTTTGGGCCATGAAAATCCACGCGCATGAGGTTTTTACAGCCGGGTTTCATATAATACCGAATCGAGCCTTTTTCTTAAAAAAGTCGAAAGCCGTTCTTTTCGAGTAACTTTACCAGCTCACTGAATTTCATATTACCGTCAGTCTACACATGCAGATAATAAAAAGCCACCCACCGACTATAGAGGTGGTATGAGAAAACTGGTCAAGGCGGTAAGTGATGAAGACCTGCATCGATAAGGCTGACACTCGCGCGTGCTTTTTCCCTGAATCATGATGTTGTCGGGTTCGACCTTAATGCTGCAAAGAATGTCAAAGGCATTTTCGCCTTTTAACTTGTTGAATGAAGAGAGCGCCAGAAAAATGCGTGGGCCCTTCGGCAGTCTCAGGGACCACGTTTAGTGGAGGAGGCCGAAAAGCCATAAGGGAATCTTTCTGCCGACACCGACTTCGACATCATCCAGGGCCAGGAAAGAGTTGGGCGCGGAGCCGATCTGCGAAAAGCCCTTGTTTCTACCGCCGATTTCGATGATCTTGTCATTATCGACGCGAAAATCGCCGCGAGCCGGGATCGAAACGGCATGCCGTGAAGCCACCGCGTTAAGAAAGAAGGTTTCCCGCAAAGTGCCGGTGTTCAGAGGTCTGCCACCTGATAGGGCATACAGCTGATTCGGGTTATCGAGATAGATCTTTTCAGGCTTTTCAAACTCACGCATGCCATAACCACTGCGGGTGACGGTTCTGATTACCCCGCAGTCTTCGAGATACTTCAGATAAGTCTTGAGAGTTCGCTCATCACCAATCTCGAGCAATTGCTTCAGGCTCTTCAGATCAGGGGTAAAAGGAACGCACCCGGCAATAAATGCCAGCAACCGCTTAATTTTCATGATGCTGGCACCGGTCAGATTCGGGTAAATGGCCGGAAGATCCGATTCGACCGCGTGGTGCATATTCTGTTCAAGCGAGAGGTGGTAGAGCCTGACATCAGGGAATTCCTGAAAATATGGAAAACAGCCGTAAGCCAGATAGTCATGGAAAAGGGCAAGAATCTTCTGATGCTGACTCTCAACAGTGGCGGCAATTTCGGCCGCGATCTTTTCATGACCGACCAGAATATCTGACAACGAATAAACCGGCACAGACAGCGACAGCCTGATGCCGATAAATTCACGGAAAGACAGACCCGGCAGCGAAAACACTCCGGCCCGCCGCGAAAGATCATGACTGCCTTTACGGATTTCAAGGGCGGAACTGCCTGAGGCCACGACCTGCAGCCCAGGAAAAGTATCGTAAATGCTTTTCAGTTCTTTCGACCAGGCCGGGTATTTATGAATTTCATCGATACAGAGCAAACGGCAGCCCAGCTGATAAAAATGCCGGGCCGTCTCGAACAGAGATTTGCCCGCAAAAGAAAAGTGATCTGCCGGAAGATAGAGCGCTTTGTCTATCAGCTGATCGTTTTCGCAGAAGTCCAGAAGATGCTGCACCAGAAAGACGGTTTTGCCAACGCCACGCTGACCGGTGATAATGGTCAAGCGCCCCGCCATCAGAGATTTTTCAAGACAGGTCCTCCGGAAGTCCCGCTTCAGAATACGGATAAAATACCGGGATAACTGCAAGATTTCTTCCATCAGGCCATTCCTTTAAAATAGTAATGCGATACCTTTTTTTTTCATTATTATAGTATTCTATTACTATCGATTCGTCAACCACGCAGATGAACACGGATGAACGCGGATTAACACCGTGTTTGTTTTTAGCTGGCCTTCGACTGACCCCATTAACCAAGGTCAGGGTTCGTTTCATGCAATCGGATGGCCTGTAAAATTTTTAAAATATTTTTTCCCTTTTTTGCTTTTCAGTTGATTTACCTGCCCGACCCGACCATCTTACCATTTCTGCGCGATCACACCCTGAAACAGATTAAAAACGGGCTTGTCTACCATGAATGGGAACCCTGCAACAACTGCTGGTATGACGAGATCTGTATTGCCGGCGAGTTTTCCAAAGCGGCCTTAGAAAATATCTCTATCAATGACTTTCATGTTCATATCAACTAAACACCCCTTTATTCTGATACTTTGTTGGCGGCTTTGGGCGGAGTTTTTCGTTTTTTTGTTTTATAGGCGGCGACTGGTTCTTTGACGCTTGAACTGTCTGAATCA
>SABV01000364.1 GCA_009928855.1 Erysipelotrichia bacterium
GAATGTGGCTAATTAGAAAACAAATTTGCAGAAAAATTCATGCTTTTTTATACGCGCATATGCACAAATATGTTTTTTATTATCCATCTTTGTTTGTCTTTGTCTGTTCAGCTCTGAATCTTTTTCGTAAACAAAACCTCAGTTCTACCCGAAAGGGTTTGTGGATTTGTTTGCCTCCTTATTTTTCAGTCCGGGGAATTCCCGGATTCTTTTTTTTAGGGCAATTGAGGCTTTACGCTTCTGAATTTGATATCAGAAAAATCCAACGGGGTAAAATACTTATGCTCACGAGGTCGCCCTCTTTCACAGCTATTTTCTGGGCGGCAACATCGTGAATATCTATTTCAACCGCAATCTTTTTTTCGGCACCGATTTCTACAAGAATGGTATGCATTCTGCCTCGCATATAAAGCTTCTTCACATTTGCGGAAAAAATGTGTTCAAGCGTTTTTTCATGCCCCGGACGTTGAATATAAACAGCTTCAGAGCGAATGCCAAAATGCAGCTGCTGGTCGAGGGAAAATCGCTTGCGGCTGCAGCGACACGGCACGACCAGGCGCTCGGCCATCTCTTCCCATAAAATTGTGACGCTATTTTCGGATATAGCTTCAACCCTGGCCGAAAAAATGTTCTTGATGCCCAGAAATTTTGCAGCCTTAAAAGTATGCGGATAATAATAAATTCGGTCACGGTCTCCGCTCTGCAAAATACGGCCATCGATCATAATCGAAATATGATCGCCCAAAAAAAAGGCTTCATCAAGATCATGAGTAACCACCAGAGTCGTAGTCTTAAACTCTTCAAGCAGTTCTTTAATCAAACGACGTATTTCTTCGCGCATTGAGTGATCAATAGCCGAAAAAGGCTCGTCAAGAACCAGCAACTTCGGCCGCGGCACCAGTGCCCTGGCCAGAGCAACCCGCTGTTTTTCGCCACCACTAAGCTTGCCCGGGTAACGCTCAAGCAAATGCCCTATATGCAAAAAATTTATCAGATGCTCGACAAGAGATTGAGCCTCATGGCGGTCAAATCCGCCAATGCGAATGCCATACATAATGTTTTCGCGCACCGTCATATTCGGAAACAGACAGGTATCTTGTGGAACATACGAAATTTTACGTTCTCGGGGCGGTAAAATCGAAATATCGTTGTTATCAATCAGAATCTGCCCATTAGTCAATTCACGCAGCCCGACGAGGGTTTCGAGCAGAAAAGTCTTGCCGGCACCGGTTGGGCCGACAATCACATGGCAATCACCGGTAGATATTGCAATGTCTATGTTTTCAAGGCTGAAAACACCGGCTTTAGCACATAACTGACGGAATTCAATCATATCTTGTCTTCAGAACAAATTTGAGCATAAACAACACAGACAACCCCGCAGCAAGAAGAATAAGAATCATCATTGCCATACCGGCAATATCGGCACTACCAAGCCGCATAAAGATCGAAATCGGCATGGTCTCGCTTTTCATAGGCATAGCGCCGGCAACCATTATTGTCGCGCCGAATTCTCCGATGCACTTGGCAAAAGTAATTACCATTGCGGCAAGAATGCCCCTGCGAGCCATAGGCAAGGTAATGGTCATCAGAGCCTGAGCTGGAGTAGCGCCAAGAGTACAGGCCACCGCCTCAAATCTGGGCGAAATTTCGTCGAAAGTGTTTCTTATTGTGCGAATAGCCAGGCCGACCGTAGTAAGAAACTGTGCCAGCACAATCCCGGAGAACTCGAATACAAATTGCCAGATATTTCTCTGAATACCCTCGCCCAGTCTGGTATTAAAAAAAATCAGCACCATGGCCCCCATCGCCACAGGAGTAACAATTAACGGCAATTCAAGCAACGTATCAACCAAAGCCTTGCCGCGAAAATCATAGCGTGAAAGCGCATAAGCTGCCGGAACCGCAACTATTATCGCCAATACCGTCGCGATTAAAGCGGCTTTTATACTCAACGTTATAGAAAACAACACACGTTCTGAAACTAGCGCCGTTGCCAGCCTTTCGGAGTCAAGAAAGCTGACAAGACTGGCAACAAGTAATAAGTACAGGCCCAACACCGAAAGGGCAATGGCAATAGTAAAGCGTCTAAAAGTCATAAATAGCTGATTCTTATTTCATCCAGTCTGTGGGCACGGCAAAAGGCTCGCCACCAACAGGTTTTTCTGCCCCAACGTATGCAAAAGCCTCTTGTGGAGTAATAAAATATTTATAACGTCTAAAAAATTTAAGACCTTCGTCTGATTTCATAAATTCAATAAATTTTCTGGCAGTTTCAGGATTCTGAGCATATTTTGTTACAGCAACGCCAAGGTAGCTTATTCTTATAATTTCTTCATGATCAAGCTTGACCGTTTCGATCAAATCCGGGCTCCAATGTTCAAACACACTCCAGCCGATTATTGCATCGACCGCCTTTAGAGAAATCGCAGTCGCTGTTTTTTCGCAGCTTTCGGTATAGGTGACCAGGTTCTTGCGCAATGCCTGTTTTTCTTCAACTGTAAAATGTTTTTCGAATAATTCAGTGCCAAAAACCCCGAGACAAACTGATTCAGGGTTAGCAATGGCAATCTTTAAACCCGGCTGACACAGATCTTTAAGATTTCTGATGCCTTTCGGGTTGCCCCGCTGCACATTTATCGACGGCACAAGATAAACGATCGGCGTAATTGTAGATTCATCGATATGCCCTTCCCGCCTTGCCTGATCAATAAAATCAATCGACCCCGGGAAATAAACATCGCCTTTTTTGGCGAGCTTGATCTGCGACAGCAACATACCCGAACCGCCAACGCTGACATCAACCTTGACGCCAGTTTTATTTTCGAAGGCTTTTGCAAGCTCTTCTACGACCGGAGCAGCAGCGGCCCCCGCCATGAATAATAAATGTTCTTCAGCGTAGGCCGTCACAAAAGCACTAAGAATAAACATAACAGCAAATATAGATGCAAACAGATATCTATTCATCTGATGACTCCTTTAAAGCAACAAAAAGCAACGTTAAGTTGCATTAAATATCATTATACCCCAGAAGCCGGCGCTACAGCATCAAATTTCTTTCTGTATTTCATACAAACAGCATTTCAGAGCAGATGTATTAAAAATGCTTCGGGCATTTTAGTGCGTTTGCCCTGGTCGACAGACCAGCTTATTGCAAGGCCTTTTTCAAGCGTGTTAAAATCATGCAGCCGACAAATAAAATAAACAAAATTCAAGTTTAAAGAAGATTGTCAACAATATGCAGATGCCAGAAGAATCTAAGATAAGAG
>SABV01000058.1 GCA_009928855.1 Erysipelotrichia bacterium
AACAGGCTCAGTTCTCTCGAAAGCCTCAAGCGATCGGCACGCATAGTGACCGCAATCAGAAAAAGCGCATTTCCCAGTGCAATAAAACCGTTTGATGTTTCCATAACCGCGATTCTAACACTTTCGCAAAAGTACATTCAAGAAAGCTGTTACATGCTCAGGCCCATCTCACCTTCGGTTATCGTTGCGAAACATCTTCTTGAAATTAGATCTGCATAGAGGGTATAATGATGCTTCTGTTTTACGCTGCAAAGCCGGCAAGTTACACTCAGGGGCTCTCATGGATCAACTTTATTACGGATTTTCAAAAGAAAAAATGATCTCGCTGACTTTTGCCGACGTAACAGAATCGGCCAAAAGCCTCGAAAAGAAGCACCTGTCTGGCCCTACCGCCGGGCGTTTCTTAGCGGAAGCACTGGTATCTGTGGCTTTGTTATCGGCGGATCTCGGCAGTGAAGACGAAAGAATCTCATTACAGGCGCAGGTCAGCGGGCCAGTTGGCGGCTGCCTGGTTGACGCCTCCCGATCAGGCAATCTAAGAGGGTATACCACCATCAAAATACTTAACGATCTCGACGCTTCAGACTCCACCCCCTTACAGGAAGCACTGGGCGACATAGGTGCGATAACCCTGATTCACTCGAACAGTAGAAGGGTCATCTCACAAAAACAGATCAGCTGTAATCCCCTCAACTTAAGACACGGCCTGGCCAGATACTTTAATGATGTGCATCAGAAGCCTACCGCAATAGAAATAAGCGCCACCAGCCGCGATCACTACCTGCACCGCGCAGTTGGCCTGCGCATGAGCAGAATGCCCGACGGATCATCAGAAGATTTTGTGCCTCTGCTCGAAAGATTCAACGACCGCACGATACAAAAAGCCCTTGCACAGGCAGTTGACATTACTCTGATGAGCCAGCTGCTGGGTCTCGAAGATATGGTAATTATTGAACGCCGTGTGCTCGCGGCAAAATGTTCGTGCAGCCGCGAAAAGGTGCTTTATTCGATTTCGTGCCTGCCTCTTGAAGAACTCGAAGAAATACTCGAACAAAAAGAAAAGCCCGAAGTAACCTGCCATTTTTGCAGCAATACCTTCAGAGTTGAACCGGCCGAAATAGCCAGAATTATCATCGAAAAAAAAGAGCAGAAACCAGCCGAATAAACTGCCGTCTATTCCACTGCCGATTCAGGCAGCGCCGGTCTGACTTTGATCAGTTTCTCATTTTTAATGCATACGGTTCCGGCCGGTGCGCCACCGGGTTTGCTGACAAATTTTGCCATAGTCATCGATACCGCAGTTACTCCGCCATTTCTCGCCTTACTGTGCCACGCGGCAACTGCAGCAGCCTGTTCAATCAGGATTTTAGATGGTTCTTCTTCTGTCTCTGAGCGTAGCAGCACATGACTGCCCGGCATGCCACGGATATGAAACCAGTAGTCATCGGGGGCAGCGACCCGCAAACTGATAAAATCATTATCTTTAGAGGTTCTGCCGGCTATAATGACAAAGCCTGGCGCCGGGTGATAAATGAAGGCAACTGCCTTTAAAGTTGATAAATCTCTGATCATAAAAATTATAGTAGCATTTTTGCTGTAAAAAAAAATCAAGATGTAAAAAAACCGCTCAAAGAAGTAAAATGATTTTTAATAAAATAACATGGAGCCACATGATGAAAATAGCCACCTTCAACGTCAACGGAGTTCGTTCGCGCCTGCACCAGATCAAAGAACTGATTGATCTCCATCAGCCCGACATCATCGGCATCCAGGAAATAAAATGCGTCGATGACGCTTTTCCATTTAACGACATTAAAGCAATGGGATACCACGCAGAAAGCTTCGGACAAAAAGGCCATTATGGCGTAGCACTCCTCTCTCGCAGCCAACCGGTCGATGTGCAACGCGGCTTTCCTGACGATACCAAAGAATCCCAGCGGCGCCTGATTGTCGGCACTTACCTCGACGAACACAAAAAACCGATAGTCGTTATAAATGGTTATTTTCCGCAGGGCGAAAGCCGTGAACACCCCGAAAAATTTCCGGCCAAAGAAAAATACTATGCCAATCTTCTTAAATACCTTAAATCAGATTTTAAAAAAGACGACAACCTTCTGATTATGGGCGACATGAATGTGGCACCCACCGATCACGATGTCGGCATCGGCGAAAAGAATGCCCAGAGATGGCTCAAAACCGGTAAGTGCTGTTTTTTACCCGAAGAACGCGAATGGCTCAGCCGCATCATAGAATGGGGCATGTTCGACCTGTTCAGAGAATGCCACCCAAACTCAACAGACCTGTTCAGCTGGTTTGATTATCGAACCGCCGGCTTTGAAGATAACCCGCAAAGAGGGTTAAGAATAGACCTCATCCTTGGAACCGCCCCCATAAAGCAAAAATGCCGCAAAAGCGGCATCGATTATCAGATCAGAGCTATGCAAAAGCCTTCCGATCATGCTCCGGTCTGGATTGAGCTCGCCTGAGCAACAGCCTGAGAGCGCAGCAACAATCGGAAGATCTTTCGGAGCAACAGCTTATTCAGCGTGACAAACGGCGTAATCAGGGCAGCGGCCCTCAGGAGTCTGGCATTCGAGTAAGCCGCGAGTTTTGCCGGTGCAGGCCATTTTCATGCCGGTCTGTCTTCTAGACTTGCGGTTCAGCTCAACTTTTTCTTCGCGCAGTTTTACAACTTCTTCATCTGTCAGACGATCAGGTCGGGTAATCATTTCTGTAATTCCTCCAGAGTGAACATTACAATAACCTCAGCAAAAATACATTTTCTGCAACTTTTTTTCAACTTTTAAAATTATAGTGTAAAAATAACTCAAAGCCGGCAAATATCTTCTCAAAGCATCCAGAACCGCCTCAAAAAAGGTATGGCCCGATCATGTAAAAACCTGCACAATACCGCACGTGAAAAAAACACACGTTTTTAAAAACATTACGAAAGGTTTTTGGCATCGAAACAAAAGATGGCAACGCAGCAGATAAGCTCAGTTGAAGCCCCAATTTATGTGGCAAGAATATACAGCGAGGGCGCGCGAGTATAAAACCCGCTGAACTCCTTATTGCAAGCAGTGGTTTACTGCATTTTAACATCTGGCACATCTTTTGCTCAGTAATACATTAAATACTGGCTTTTGTATAAAAATCTACCAGCTCGCACAAGGAAGCAAAATGATAATACTTTACAAGTTAACATTGATATGGCTCCGCTTCATGATGCTTGCTTCTGCCTTCAGAGCTGCCAAAAAAGCCAACGGCAGCACACACCCCGTATATCGCTGAATTTGCAGCTTTCATAGTTGCACTGCCGGGCGTTGTGCTTTATCATATAATCATGAAAAAGTTATTGCCCCTTATTCTTCTGTTTATCTCAACTTCTTGCCTGAATGCCTGCAATATGGCCCGGCACGAGTGGCAACTACGCTTTATCAAGGCTTTTTCAATACCTGCCCCGATAGTACCGAGCGATGCGATTCGTATAGTATCAGACCGTTTTACCCGACCTGAAGTTGGCCAGATCGTGTGGGTAACCGGCTCACACCTCGAAACGGCACTGGCTCTGGCATTAAAAAACGCCGCCGGTCAATGGCCCGCAAAGCTCACGTGGCAACTGGCAGATCAGACAACCCTGGCCAACCATAAACTGGCTTCAAATACTCTTTTGCTTGAACCCGGCGAAAACACCATCAAGATAGCCCTCTTCAGCGACAAACTCTCGAACCATCGCTGCAAGCAACTGGTGTTGCTCCAGGAGGGCAGATTACGCCTGGCTATGCCGAATACCGAAAAACCGGTAGCCGAGCAATATAATGCACGAACATGGCTCTCAATTTTCTTTTACGACCTGCCCCTGCCCGCACAAATTTTGAGCGTTGCGGCTTCCCCGATAAATGGGCACCTCGAAGAAATCTTCACAAACGAAACTTTTGTCGAAGAACTGATGGTTAATGAACTGGTCGAACGACGGCCGGCAGATTACGTAACACCCTATATAGATGGCTTTCCGACCCACACCCAGGATGGACTCTAAAGGGCCTCAAAAATTGTATTTGCTATCTAGATGGTAGCTGTCTACAGCGTCTCTTACATAGCCCCAGTTTGCGGGCGCGCCATCTTCAGGATCCGCCGGAACTTCCATAAAATATTGCGGAACCATTTCCTGCAACGTAACGGGGTATTTATTTTTATCAGAGCGGTATTCCATAAGCGTTTTCTTGAGAATATGCAAATTGGCACGCATGATAGAATTTTTGCTCTGACCGACGTAATCCTGGTAATAAGGCACCGCCAGCCCCACCAGGGCTGCAATTATGCCAATTACCATCAGCAGTTCAAGCAGAGTAAAACCTCTTGATTTACCATTCAGAATATAATGTTTCATCAATCGCCTTCTTCCATCCTCCAACACCTGTTACAGGATAACTGACATCATAAACACCAATTACCGCCGCCGGATCAGTATGATTTGGGTAAGATGCGCCGGTATCAGAGCGCACATCCCATAAAAAAACATCAGCAGCATCAGCAAAAGGGTTGCCCAAAGATTCTGAAGCGAGGAAAGGGCCAGAGTTGGCGCCTGCTTTTAACAGACCCGGTGGGATCTCGCTAAGCAGGCTTATAAACGATGGCGGGTATGGGCTCGGGTTTTCGTCGGTTATCTTACGAGCGGCCACATAATTGTCGATTGCACGCCGCATATCGCCAAGCCTTTCCCGCAATAACTTCTCTCTCGCCTTAACCTGAATAATTTCGCCGGCAGGCAGAGCAAAAAATGAGATCGCAAGCAATATTGCAATCACAACAATCAGCTCGATAAGACTGAAGCCTTTTTTACTCATTATAAGCACCATCGACATTCTAGCACATGCAAATCATAAAAAAAATGAAAGCTTTGCTTAAAATACTGAACAGCCGATATATAGATCATGCAAAGGAACCTGCTGTTCAAAGAATCCAGCAAGGATTCATGCGGTGAAGAAACGAGAGTCTGCAGCTTCTGCAACAAAGGCAATCCCGTTATTGCCAAATTTTGCGGTGGCTGCGGTAGGTCTACCCGTTTTTCGCCAATTGAAGGAAGACGCAAAAGCAGCACGGGCACCAAAGCAACCATCAAAAAGCCTTCATGCACAAACAAACCTGGCGCTATAAGTCTTTTGCGGCGCCTTTCACTGAAAGAACGAAAATTTATTGCCGGTGCGCTTCTTATTTTGCTGATAACTCTCAGCGGAGCAATCTTTGTTAAGCATCCTGAGCAGATACCAGAAGAGCAGGCTCGCTGGAATGATTTCAGAGCATTTCTTGCTCGTCGTTTCGAAATGCCGCATTACGAACTGGACTCTTTTTACACACAGACCACGAAAATGCCGGTCGATGCCTACACGTCAATTACCCTCAAGCAAGCCCTTGCGCTCGAAAAATGTTTTAAAGAAACATTCAGACAACAGAATTTAACAATTTTTCCTAATCCGTTTTTTGACGACGCACAGGCAGGGCAACTACCGCTAAAAAAGGACTCTGACAGAAAATTTGTCGATGTTCCAGAGACACACCCGGTTTATATGGCCATACAGCCTTTGCTTGATCTGGGCATAAAATGCAGTGACGAAGAGAATAAAATCAGGCCTTATGACAAAATAACCTGGTCAGAATGGGAAAAAATAACATCAGATATGATGACGCTTCTGTCTGTTGAGAAAGATCTGATAAAGCGCCTTAGCGCACAGCAGACCGGCAACATGAGTAACATCGATCTGCGCAATTTTCTCGAACATCTGCGTGAACGCCTCTACATAAAAAATGCCTCACCGCTCATTTATGCGCGTGAAACCTTTTTTCCCAGTCGCCTTGAGGCTCTCGCAGCACTGGCCAACCTGATCAAAGAAATGAGCGCCAGCAGATAAGGGACAAAAAGAACTTCTTATAAGCGTTGCCAGCAGTATCGTCACAGACATTTCTTTATACCATCGAGAAAACAGGCATGGCGACATAGGCACAGAGATCGTTTAGGGGGTAAAGCCCATGCAACATCAAGTCAGTGTTTTGTCAGGTTTAACTCTACGACTCAAGCGTTACGAATAACCCGGGCTGATTAAAGGCAGGCGTTTTACATTGTCGCCAGTGAAGACTCGTTTATTACGTAGTCTTCGATAACTGTATCTTCGCCACCAGTCTTCGGGCTATCAGACGAAGAAGAAACAGTAGCAGAATGCTCGTTAAAAATGGGTCTGAGCTTTATTTCAACGTCATTATTCTGGTTTTTGCCGATATGAATAATTTCATGCGCTTCCATAAAGTCGGCAGCAAAACACGAAAGCTGGTGGTACCCGGGCTTTATGCCCTTAAGCACAAAACTGCCATCTTTGTCGCTTCGAACTTCATTACTGCCAATACGAATCACGACATCCTGTAGCGATCTGCCTGATCCAGAATGCATAACACGCCCCGAGAATACCGTCAACACGGGTTTAAGAGAAAGAGTCATTATCCCTGCGCGGTATCCGACACGGTGTCGAAGAGTAATTGGCTCATATCCTTCGCTGTAAGCGGTTAAATCAAGAACAGAGTCGGGTCTGGCTTCAAAGATAAATTTGCCATCTTTATCGGTTCCATACTGTCGGGCGGCGATAATCACCATCGCTCCCTTTAGAGGTTTTCCGGTTATAGCATCGAGAATAAGGCCTTCGTGACTGCTGTTTTCTGATGCAGAAGTCTTCTTCTGGCGTTCAAAGACAGGCGGCGTGTTCTCTGTGCTTACGGCGGTCGTAACCAGAGACGTTTTTGCCGGCAATTCAGCTTTTGCAGCGCAATCAGCAGGACTTTCGTCAACCGCGGGCTGCACCCCAGGTTTTTCATCAGACCGCATACTAACTGACGGCGATGGCGAATATGCGTCAGTGAGCATGGTAAGATTTTTTTTCTTTTGCGATATTTCGAGAATCTGCGCCAGGCGTTTTTTAATTCTTTCTCTTTCGGAATCTGCGGCATCAGGTTGGTCATCTTCGGCAGACTTAAGCGCCACTTTGCCCTTAAACATGACTTCAGAATATTTTCTGCGCAGTTTGATCATTCCGGCTGAAGGCATAGATTCGGTGAGTTCTATAGGACCAGCCATCAAATACGACTCATTCATAAAATAAACCTGGCATCGCGATGCAGCAGAAAAATCAGGCAGTATAACGCCATCTTTGCCCACAGAATACCAGTTCTGCTGATTAAAAGAATATTGCCAACCCTCGAGTCCGATCTGATTCATGGCACCTTTCAGGCGCACCCGGCCTTCTTTGCCGTCAAAAATAAGCAGAATAAAATTTGAACCCAGATAATCTATCATAGCGGCGCCAACACTTCTGATCTCTTTTACGCTCATAGAAGAGTCAGGGGCAAGGCGACCGGTGCCAAAACCGCTCAAACTACCAAGCCCGGCAAGTCTTGTCAATGGCTCATGCAACCAGTGCTCTGCGCTTATATCGCTAAAAACAGGTTCAATACCAATGATAACCGGAAAAAGAACCATTTCGCGGCTGATTGTTTCGAGCAGGTTCGCAAAATAAAAAAGCCCCTCACCCCTCGTAACCTTTTTTTCGAACTGCCAGCTGCCATCGGGCAGGCTGTTCATGAGACCACGCGCTATTACAGGCTGAAAAATTTCGTCAATGCCCTTAACAGGCACCCTGTTTTTGTCAATTGCAGAAGGCTGCATCACAGGCTCAAGCGACCTGATGACTCTTGCCATTTCACGGGCAAGATCATCGAGCGAAGCCTCTTCGGAAGTTTGCAGAACTCTCATTTCAGTCATATAGCCACTGAACACAGCCGCTATAAAAATTGTCAGAAACGACAGCCAGCGTTTTCTGCTTTTCATAATTTCCTCACAGCTACTTTTTACTCATAAGTGCAGGTCTGGAAACCTCAGACTGGTTTTCCAGACACGAAATTCCGCTCGAAGTGACAACAGTAGGCGTAATCAGAATTACCATTTCGCCTTTTTCGGTGCTATCCTGGGTATGCTCGATTCTACGCAGCAGACGTCTTAAAATCGGTATTTTACTCAATAACGGCACCGGTCTTTTCTGGGTGTTCTTTTTGTTTCTGATCAACCCGCCGATAACGACCGTTTCATTGTCTTTAACCCTTACCATAGTTTTAATAACCCTGCGGGCTGTCCATGGGTGCCCCTCGACAAGCGACACAAGCTCGGTCAGATCGACATCAACCTTCATGGTAATCTCGTTGTCTTTGTGAATAAAAGGCTGCACATTGAGTTTGATGCCAACCTCAGAAGTTGTCCAGTTATCGCTGGTTCTTGCGGCCAGCGACGCAGAAGCTACAGGCAGATATTCTGTGATACTGTTTTTAACAGGAATCTGTTCTGAAATATCGATACTGGCTTCTTCTTTATCCATGCACCGCAAGGTCGGATTTGCAAGGGTTTTGATTCTGTTATTATCCTGAAAAGCCGTAAAACCGGCGGGAATAACAATGCTGGAAGCCTTGAAATTTGCGATGTCATCGGTCGAAACAAGTTGATCGGGAAACTTGATACCCATCTGTTCGAGATCGGTGCTGGTTATTTCTACCAGTTTTATACGAATCAGAGCCTGACGGGTCGGATCTTTGTCGAGCTTTTTTATCAGTTCAAGAGCCCGGCCAACAGAGCTTGAAGGCCCCGAAACGAGAATCATGTCGGTGCGTTTGTCAGTAGAAATTTTTATATTTTCTGTCTTGTCGATATTCTCGTTGACCAGCTTGATCAGATCGTCAGGCTTGATATTTAGCGGATGAAAATACTCACGCGCAAACGCTTCGCCGGCGCTCAGCATTTTCCCCTCAAGGCTCTTAACCGTGGTTTCAAAGGCATCCACAGCCTCTTTATCGCCGGTAAGAATGAGATTGCCAAGGTCTTCCTGCAGAACAACACGGTCGACCAGTTCTTTGCTGAGAGTCTGCAATACCATCGCCTTGATCTTCTCAAGAGGCACCTGCACCGGCATTACCCTGGCAACCTTGCCCTCTATCTGTCGGGCTTTTTCTAGAGTCATTACCAGCAGGCTTTTGTCATCAATAATATTCAATACCAGTTCGTTTACTTTCAGCAGTGTTTCGAATGCGCGCCTGACACTGGTTTTTTGCAGATATATATCAACCCTGCCGTCTTTTACGGCATCCATAGACTTATCAAGAGCAATATTGAGTTCGGCAATCTGCCCGAGAGCCCGCAATACATCGCCAAGAGCCAGCTTTGACAGATCTGCGCCCTCGACATAGTCAGAATCTGAAATTTTCAAAAGAGGGTTTTCGAGGCGCGACACCCAGATATCGCCATCTTCAATGGTAACTTTTGCACCGATGTCGGCAACTATCTTGTGCATTGCATCGGCGGGGGTTTCAGCGCTCACATCAAGATCTATGCGGTTTTGTACTGAATCTCTGAAATGAATTGTCTTGCCGGCCTGCCGGGCAAGTTCTTTGAGCACAGCAGAGACATCGGCGCCGGTCATTTTTATGCGTGTCGCCAAAGCATTTTCGAGTTCTTTCGCCATCGGCACGGCAGCTTCTTTTAAAGCAGAGACGGCAGGGTAATTCTGTTTGGCAAGGGGTTTGATAAGAGAATACGACTCTTTTGCATTCTGCCCGTTTTTTTCTTCTGCATCAGCAAAACTTATTTCAAGACTGCTTTGAATTTTTTTAACTTCAGGGGCCAGCGAACGGCGCAAAAAAAACGTAGCTCTCAACACTGGCGGATCGAGCGAAATCTGGCTCAATCTGACGAGTTTGGCAGGGCCATGCTCAAAATTCATTACAAATGGATTGCTATCTATGGTCGCACCCAGAACATCTACATAAAACAGCGGTATTGACGATTCTCTGCTTGCTTTGGCAGAAATCTGGCCGTTAAAAGAAAGAATAAATCTGCCGTGTTTACTTCCAGCTCCAGCGTTATCAACTCCGGGCACAAAATCTATGCGCAAAAATTTGCCTGCCGAACCGCTTATATTGCCCGAAACAACATGCATACCAGAACCCATAAGGCATGCGATCACCGCAACGGCCAGCAAAAAGCCGCTCCAGTCAGCAGGTTTAATTTTATCGTATATGAATGTAGATAGTTTCACACCTCACTATTCGGCAACATTCACAATATTCCGAACCCCAAAATTATTCGGGCAAACTTATCATATAGAGTTCGGGTAATTATCCTTTTATTTTTGCCGATAGATATCTATAATTCTGTTGTCAGTTCTCAATACTCCTGTAAAGAGCGGTAAAAAATGGCAAAACTAATTTCGGCTACAGTTTTTCAGCGCCCTCTCGAACAATTTATCGAAGAAAAGGGCATTTTCGACAACGAAACCTTCGCCAGCCTGAAAAAAATGGCAACCGATACCCACCAGCCTTTTGAAACAGTATTGATAAAATACGGCGGGTTGCCCGAAGAGCGCCTATACAAGCTTCTTGCGGAAGCATATAACCTGCCTTTGTGCGAAAGCAAAAGTGTTGTGCCGGCCAGTGAACTTTCAGACCGCGTGGCGTCACTGTGCATACGTGAAAAACTCGTTGTCGTTTCGATGTCTGATAAGTCAATGGTCATAGCAACTTCACAACCGGCGCGCATAAAAACTCTCGTATCACTCTTCTCTGCTCTCGGTTACAACGTCTCTTTTCAGCTCTGTATCCCCGGGCAAATTGCCGAGTATTTACAACCGGCACAAGACGAAGAAGAGTCGCAACCCGAAGACGAGCTTGGCATACACAGTCTTGCTTCAACGCTCAAGGCAAGCGATAGCGATTCCTATAAAGAAAGCGAAAAAATAAACGACATAAGCACCAGCTTCGATACTCCGTCGGTGTCAGAGCTCGTTAACAAAACCCTCTTTCTTGCAGTAAAAGAAAATGCCAGCGATATTCACGCCGAGTCTACGCAAACGGGGGCCCGAATCAGATTCAGAATAGATGGCGTTCTGACCGACCGTTTTGAACTTGACGGAACAACCGCCGCCGCATTTTTTTCGAGACTCATGATCATGTCTCATCTTGACATCACCGAAAAAAACATGCCCCAGGACGGCAGTTTTAAGGTTACCTGTGAAGACCGCGACATAGAGTTTCGTATCGCCTGCATGCCAGGCATATTTGGGCAAAACATTGTATTACGCCTGCTTTCGGGCTCTGACTCGGTCAGGCTCAACCTCGAAGGCATGGGAATGCTGCCCGACGAGCTGGCAATAATAAAAAGCACCACCAGATCACCGCACGGCATGATTCTCGTTGCAGGTCCCACCGGAAGCGGTAAATCAACAACTCTCTACGGTGTACTTGAGTCTATTTCTGACCCAAGAATGAAATTCATAACGATTGAAGACCCCGTAGAAAGGCGAATCAAAGGGGTTCAGCAAATACAGGTACGCATTAACCGCAACGAACCTGATCGCTCGCTGACCTTCGCCAAGGGGTTACGAACAATTCTGCGCCTCGACCCCGACATTATCATGGTCGGAGAAATCCGCGATGCCGACACCGCCCAAATTTCTATTCAAGCCAGCATGACCGGGCATCTGGTCTTGTCTACGGTTCACGCCAACTCATCAGCAGAAACTCTCAGACGCCTCGATAACATCGGCGTCGACTTTCACCTGCTGATGAGCTCGTTGAATTTGATCTTTGCCCAGCGGCTCATGCGTAAACTCTGCCCCGAGTGCAAACAAGTGCGCCCGGTCAAAGAGAATGAACGCAAACTTTTCGGCAATATCAAAGCTGAACAGGTTTTTACTGCACAAGGCTGCCCGTCATGCGCAAAAATGGGGTATACCGGCCGAAGCGGCATTTTTGAATTTTTACCGATCAACGACCAGATGCGCGACATGGTCGCTCAGAACGGTCTTACAGAAAGCATGAAATATATCCGCGAACAGAGATTGCGAAGTCTGCTCGAATCGGCGCTTCTTAAAGTAGCGGCCGGAATCAGCGATTTCAGCGAACTCGAAAGAGTGTGCGGGCCTTGCCTATAGTCGATACAATAACCGAATGGCTCTTACTCAAAAGCCGGGCATCAATTCTTGAGCTTGGCAGCAGCCGTCTGCGCTGGGCAGAAGGCGTTTTTGTCAACAATAGACCAGTTTTTTCAAACTTTCGCCAGTTGCCGGCGCCGCCCTCTGTTCTTTCAAGTCAGCTTGGCCAGTTTGTGTGCGATACTGCAGAGATGGCAAAAGCTCTCAAGCAGCTAACAGAACAAAAATTTATTTTCGAAAACTATGCCTCAATAGTAATTCCAGATCAGGCTTTTCATTTCGGCTCGTTCTGGGTGCCGGCCGTCGCAGCCAAAACCGGGCTGCAACCATTTGTCGAACGTGAAATTCAAAAAACCTCATCTCTGCCATACAAAGAATACAGCGTTAAATATGAATTTGGCGAAAAAAAAGACAATAAAATTCCGGTGCATTATTGCGCCCTGCCACTCGGAATCTTGAACGAAATTCTCGAAATCTGCGATGAGGCTAAAATAGTTCCGATTGCTGTACAGCCTTCATTCGCAGGGTTGGTTAAGCTTTTAAAAACAAGCCTTGGTGAATCTAAACATCCATCGGTTTTTTTACATATAGGCAACGAATCGATAACCGCCGGAATTTATGGCAACGATGGGCTGCGCGCGGTTCACATTATCAACCGCGGCATCTCTGACCTGATAAAAATAATTCAGACCACCGGAAAATCAGCCGAAGAAGCACAAAAAGCATTGACTGACGAATTGGTGCTTCTCGAAGATCCCACCTCTGACGCTCAATTCGAAATAGAAACCTACAGACTGATCGAAGCGGCGCTGGCAGATATTCTGCAAAAAATCTACGGGTTTTTGCTGCTCTTTTCTAATGACCACCCTGACGAAAGCGGATTTATCAAGATTGTTCTCTCGGGCGGGGGCACCTCGATACGCAATTTAGACAAGCTCATCACTTCGAATATAGGCATTCCCACGGTGGCTCTTTCACGCGAACTCGACATGATAGCTGCCGATTTTAAGTCGCCGGCGCACGAAAACCTCGAAACGCTTGCACCGATCATAGGTAATATGCTTTTAGAACCATGGCGTTTCGACCGCTACGACAGGATAATGGCAGCATGACCACCGCATACGAATACCTTGCCCGTGATCGCCGCCGAATAAAGGCGCCCGTATTTTCTGCGGCTGTTCTGCTTGCGGTAACATGCCTGCTGGGTGGTGTATTCGCCGTAACAAGATACTATTCAGGGAAACTTGAATCGGATTACGCAAAAGCAGCGGGTCGGGTCGCCAACGAATCACAGAATTTCATCGACAGCGCCCGCACATTGCTTCCCCAGGAATCTACAATTATCGACATTGAGCAAAATACCGAAACTCACAACCTCGCGATAGTCGGCAATTTCAGCGTCTGGACAAAACTGTTCAACAATATCGAAACCGCGTTACCCGAGAACTCTGTAATCACAGCCATAGAAAACACCCTGACCGGCAGCCCTGTATTTAAGGCCGAAGATCGCTTTTTCAGGATCAGAATTGCGGTTGCGGGAATGGAACAGTCAAATACTCTATATGCGAAACTCGCAGAGAACAAGCACTTCGAGTCTCTCAGCTTTACCCCTAAAGGCGAGATTTCGTATCAGGGCCGAAACGGCATCAGCATTGAGCTGGAGTTTAAATTCAATGAATTCGACTGATAAACGCACAAAAATGGTAATCATTTTTCTGGGGTCGTGGTCCGGAATCGTTCTGCTGACAATTCTGGGTCTGATAAAAATTCCGGCGTTTCTTAACGAAAGACAGCGTCTCAGCAGCCTGCTCGCCAAAATTTCGAATCAGAACGAGCTCGAAAATAAAATGAACAGTTTTCTTGCAACGTTCAAAAGCAACATCGAGCTCATAAACTCAGACATCGCCAGCCGCAAAGAACTTCTCGACAATGCTTCATTCACGCGCCTGCCAGAAACCGAAATTTCTGCATTTGTCGATGGTTTGCCTCAGCTATACGCTTCTGCAGGCGTTTCTCTTACCAACCTGTCTTATAAGGCCCGAGAAAAAACAGGCACTTTCATAGACATGCCCTTTGAAGCACAGGTAACATGCAGCTACAAACCACTGCGTCAGCTGTTACACGCTATTGAATCACACAAAGCCGGTATCCGCATCGAAGAATTCGAGATAATAACTCTTGACGATGTTTCTCATAAAGCACAGATTCGAATGCTGTGCAACGTGAGGTTTAAAACCCTTGAGTAGCCCCGAGCAGAATAACAAAAAACGACTGGTTACCGGTGTAGCAATTTTTGCTCTACTGATTGGTGCCAACCTCGTCGTTCACCTGACAAGAGCCCGTAAAAAGCCCGTAGTAATGCCGGTGCAGTCGACCAGCGGCACGCCCGTCACAGCTATACCAGGCCCAATCACGGCTGCCGCTCTTCCGGGTAACATAGCTGCTTCACCCGACCTGGGGCTAGACACAAGAATTGCAGAATTGAACAAAAAAGTAGAAGAATATCGCCTTAAACTGTCAGAAATACCAGAGCCTTTTAAACAGCCGGATCTTGCCGCGCCCATGAATATAACAGGCACAGACTGCTTTGTTTGGCAGGCCGATGCAGGACAGGTTATTATAATTGCTTCAGAGCCCTCAATAGTGACGCCGGTACACAGAACCCTTAAAATCGTGGGCGATTTTACCGTAAAGGGTCGACATAAACTGCTGGTAAGAGAAAATGACAAAATTTTTCTGCTCGATGCCAACGAAGCTTACGGAAAAAATCAACTGGCCGTGGTAGCATACGAAAATGCACTTCTTGAAATAAGAGACAGCAGCGGGCAGACCCACAAACTGCCACCGCCGCTTCCCAAAAACGATGATTTGAATGAAATAGTCGATTATCTGAAAGGCATTAAAAAAGAGCAGACGAGTTTCGACGTGATCTCTGAAACTACCAATGCCAGTGAATCGGCAAAACCATAAGGCAGATAAACATGAAAAAATTCAAAGTAAAAATACAGAGGACAGACGGCGCATTTGAATTGATACCGATAAATGCCGAAAATCGCTGGGAGGCAATAGACGCTGCAGCAATGCAGGGGTTTAACGCAATCGACGCTTTTGAGGAATCAGGAGAAAAATCGTTTTCTGTGTCGCATGGCCGTATCAAACCGGCAGATCTTTACCACTTTACCCGTCTCTTCGCCACATTGACAAGAGCAGGTATTCCAATTTTAGAAACACTCGAGATGCTCCTCGGAAGATCAGACAGCCAGGCCCTTAAAGGTGCTCTTACAGAAATAGTCGCAAACATAAGCGATGGCGGCACCCTTAAAGCCGCTTTTGCAAAACATCCGCAAATATTTGACCACACCTATCTTCAGCTGCTAGAAGTGGGCGAAGAATCTGGCAAACTGGCTCAGGTGCTAGACCGGCTTACAGTTCTTCTCAAAAAGCGCATTGTATTACGCGGTATGATAATAAAAGCCCTCACTTACCCGGTGCTGGTAATGCTCTTGTCATTCGTTGTAGTAGTAGCCATTCTGGTCAAAATCGTGCCAAGATTTAAAGATATCTACGCAAAATTTGGCGGCGAACTGCCGACCATCACGCAATTCACCCTTAACTGCAGCGATATATTGATCAACTACTTCCCCGCAGTGGCGCTGGGCGTAATTATTTTTACGGCAAGCATTATCGCGATCAAAAGAAGTGAACGGGGCAAACGCCTATACGACAGAATGGTCCTTAAGCTGCCTCTTTTCGGCCAGATGTTTCATACTTACGAAATCGCCGGCTTCTCAAAAAGCTTTTCGATGCTGGTTCACAGTGGCATCACTGTCAACAGCGCTCTCGAACTCATCAAACCATCAATAGATCGTTACCCCATAAGAATCGCCGTAACTCAGGCAGAAGAAATGATACGCAGCGGCAAAGGTATAGCAGTAAGCTTCGACAGTCAGGCTCCGTGGCTTCCTGAATTGCTCAACCGCATGGTCGCAGTAGGCGAACGCAGCGGTAACCTGCCCGAGATGCTTGATCACGTTGCGGATTTTTACGAAGAAGAGTTCAACAACAAAATCGAAACTCTTGCCTCACTCATAGAACCCGTGTTAATTGTTTTTCTCGGCGTCATAATCGGCGGTATTGTAATCTCTCTCTACCTGCCAATCTTTGGTATGGCAAAGCTGATTTCACGAAGGTAAAAAAATGGAACTTGCAGACATTCTCAGTCTGATAAAAACCGGCAAACCGGCACTGGTAACTCATGCCCTCTCAGAATGGGAAAAAACCATGTCGCACCAGTCTGAGCCACTTATCAGCGCGCTTAAGCTCGATAATGCCGCTTCAATAGAAGCAGCTCTCAAGCTGGCCGAAAAATATCATCCCGGCGTCTGCGGGCCGTTTATTGCCAATCTGCTTAAAAACCAGGATGCTCTGATAAGAAGACTTTCTGTTCAGTCTATGGTTCCGGCAATGGGCG
>SABV01000059.1 GCA_009928855.1 Erysipelotrichia bacterium
TGTTGAAAGAAAACCCTTCTACAAAAAAGATACCCATTATATTTGTCTCGGCGAAAGACGAAGAAGTAGATGAGGTGAGAGGGTTCGAGCTTGGCGCGGTCGATTATATAACCAAACCGGTCAGCCCGGCGATCGTAAGGGCGCGGGTCAAAAATTACCTGGCTCTTTTCAGTGCCATGAAAGAACTCGAAAAACAGAACAGCATTCTTCATGACAACATTCGCCTGCGTGAAGATATCGAGCGGATTTCCAGGCATGATCTGAAAGGGCCGATGACCATTTTTCTCAATGGCCCCGAGATGCTTATGGCGGCCAAAAATCAAACCCCGGATCAACTGGAATTACTGCGTTTGATGACAAAATCGGCTCGCAGACTGATGGAGATGATTCATCATTCTCTCGATTTATATAAAATGGAACAAGGAACTTACCAGCTGGCCGTATGTAAGGTCGATATAATAAAAGTGCTTCGTGAAGTTTTTTGTGAATTTGCAAGCTTAGTCGGCAAAAAAAATATTTCACATAGAATACTGCTTGAAGAGACGCCGGTTGCTGCCAACGAAGTTTTTGAGCTTCCTGGTGAAGAACTGCTTTTCTTTTCTATTTTTTCTAATCTGATAAAAAATGCGATAGAAGCTTCTCCTGAAGGCGAAGAAATTGTTGTGGCGCTCATAAATGAGCCTGTCCCTGTTGTTGCCATTAAAAATAAGGGCTGCATTCCTTGTCAGATTCGCGAGCGTTTTTTTGAGCGCTATGCTACTTTTGGCAAAGAGCATGGAACCGGCTTGGGAGTGTATTCAGCGAGGGTAATGACAAGAACTATGGGCGGGGATCTATCATTTACTACAAGCGAGGCCGAGGGTACGGCGTTGATTTTGACTATGCAGCAAGGCGCGCAGCTTTCTTGAGCTTCTGCCGGATTTGTATTTTTAGGGGGGTTCAATGAAAATTCTTGTTGTTGACGATGATGAGTCTACAAGAGATTTTGTTGCCATGGTGCTTAAAATGCTGGGGCATGAGGTTGCTTTAGCGGTTGATGGTCTTGAAGGGCTGGATCTCTTTAAATCTTTTCAGCCCGATATAGTATTTGCCGATATTCAGATGCCTAATATGGATGGCCTCGAGATGCTTGAAATATTGCGCAAAATTGATTCTGAGGTTCTGGTCATCATCAACTCAACCCTTGATTCACCTGAATATACATTGAGAGCTTTGCGCCTCAGGGCTAACGATTACCTTGTAAAACCGCTGCAGACAAAGGATATTGCTGCTATTCTCTCTAAATACGCCGCTGTTCTCGAAAACCGCACTCAAACACGTGAAGTTCTCGGTTTAATTCAGCATCGTGAGGTGAGTCTTGAAATTGCTAATCGGCTCGACCTGGCTCCTAAGATTGTAGATCGCCTATTGATGGAGGCTGAGCAGGGCATTTTGCCACAAGACCGCCTGGGCATTCGTCTCGGGTTGCTGGAAATACTTGTCAATGCCATAGAACACGGCAACCTGGCAATTACTTACGATGAGAAGACGGCGGCTACAATGAAATGCAACGATGATCTTGAAAAACTTGTCGAAGAGCGTAAATGCACCGCTTTGTATAAAGACAGGCGCGTCAATATTGAGTTTCGCATGAACAGGGAACGCTGTGAGTGGTTAATAGCCGATCAAGGCTCTGGCTTTGACTGGAAAAATCTGCCTGACCCGAGTAACCCTGAAAACCTTCTTATCTGCCATGGTCGCGGAATCATGCTGGCCCGACTTCAATTTGACGAATGTAACTATCTTGATTGCGGCAACAAGGTGCAGCTGGTAAAATACCGTTCATAATAAGCTCAGAATTTTTTTTTCTGACACCTGTACGCAAGGAGCGGT
Source organism: Erysipelotrichia bacterium (assembly GCA_009928855.1). Taxonomy (GTDB): domain Bacteria; phylum Muiribacteriota; class Ozemobacteria; order Ozemobacterales; family Ozemobacteraceae; genus Rifleibacterium. The sequence goes on from SABV01000059.1 coordinate 1,873, forward strand.
ATTTGTGAGCCTGCCTGTAATCGCAGTTCCGGTTGGTGATCCTGCCGGAGTCGGCCCCGAAATAGTGCTGAAAGCTCTTGGCAATGCCGAAATCTACAGACTATGCCGACCATTGGTATATGCAGACCCTTCTCACATGCAGAGAACTGCAGATAGCTTGCGCTTGAACATCAGCCTGAATCTGGTAACCGAGCCGGCTTCGGGTTTGTATCAGCCTGGCAGGATTGATTTAATACCCGTTAACCGCATCGATTTATCGGCAATGCCGATTGGTCAGATTTCGCCTCTGGCCGGAAGAAGCGCCTATGAGTGCATCGTCAGAGCCACAGAAGATGCTGTGAGCGGTCGTGTAGCTGCCATGGCAACGGCTCCGATCAATAAAGAAGCGATAAAGGCTGCGGGTATAGAGTTTATAGGCCATACAGAAATGCTGGCAGCGCTTACCGGCGTGGCAGACCCGCTTACCATGTTTCAGGTGCACAATCTCAGAGTCTTTTTTCTGTCGCGCCATTTATCTTTGCAGCAGGCCTGTGCGTTTGTAACGCGCCCACGGCTTGTTGAATGCCTGCTAAAATGTGACGCTGCACTGAAGCATCTGGGCGTTAAGGGCCGTAAAATCGCTGTGGCGGGCTTGAACCCGCACTGTGGCGAGCATGGCCTTTTTGGCGATGAAGAACTTCGAGAAATAGGGCCGGCAGTATTAGAAGCGCAACAGCTGGGGGTCTCTGCATTCGGGCCCCTGCCAGCAGATTCGGTTTTTCATCTCGCTCTCAGCGGGCGTTTCGATGCCGTTCTTTCGCTATATCATGACCAGGGTCATATTGCCACTAAAACCTATGACTTTGAGCGTACGATTTCGGTTACGACTGGCCTGCCTTTTATTCGCACTTCGGTAGACCACGGTACGGCTTTTGACATATCGGGAACGGGTTGTGCCAGTTCTATAAGCATGGAAGAAGCCATCAAGATTGCTGCCGGTTATGCGTTGACCTCCTGAAAGCTTCTTTTTCGACGCATTTTGGGAATTGACACTATTTGTACCGAACCGTATAATTCTAATAATGTGTCGAGCCAGCAATTGGAGGAAAGTGTGTATTATAAGAGTATAAAGACGCCAATCGCTTTATTTTTATTACTGCTGTTTGCGGTTGTGATTCCTTCTTGCGCCGCAGCTGAAGTTGCCGAAAAAGAATGGACTTTCATGATTTTTATGGCTGCCGATAACAATCTTGAAGCGGCCACTTCTGTAGATATAAACGAGATTGAACAGTATGGCTCAACAGATCAGGTCAATTTTGTTGCCCAGATCGACCGTAATGGCAGTTTCTCTCAAGATTCTGAACTTAAATGGTCGGGTGCCCGCCGTTTTTATATAACACGCGATAAAAAGCCCGATAAAATGACTTCGCCAATGCTCGAAAATCTTGGCGATGTCGATATGGCAGACCCGCTCGCTCTTGCTGACTTTGTCTCGTGGGCCAAAGAAAATTATCCCGCACGAAAATACGCCCTCATCCTCTGGAACCACGGCACCGGCTGGAAAGAAATTCAGCCAGACGTGATGGAAGCAGATGATGGCGATATCGGCTTGCCTGCAGGCCTTCAGGCGGCAATATCTAATATTTCTTATAATATTTCTTATGATGATACCTCTAAAACTTCTATGAATATCCCCACCCTCGGGGAAACATTGGCGCGTATAAAAGGCATTCTCGGCAAACCGCTCGATATATTGGGTTTCGATGCCTGTTTAATGCAGATGGCCGAAGTTTCATGGACAGCCGCACCCTACGTTCTTTATCAGATCGGGTCTCCTGATCTTGAGCCAGAACGAGGCTGGCCATATGATCTGATTGCAGGTGAACTCACCTCCAGGCACGATATCGATGCGAAATCTCTTGCTGCGTTTATTTCATCTGCTTACAGCAAGTCATACTCATCGGGGTCACAGGGCAACACTGCTGTTGTTCTTTCTGTAATAGATCTGAGCAAATCAGAAGATTTTCGTGACGATCTCAATAATTTTTGTAACGTAGCTCGCAGAAATATAAGCGATATCGACAAATACGAAGCAGCACGAGAGGCTGCGCTTAAATACTCTTATGGCGATTACGTAGATCTTGGGCATTTGCTTTCTCTGCTGATAAAATCGAATATTAAGTCAGATACGAAGACCGCCGCTGCCAGGCTTCTTAAGACAATCGCCGGCGAAAAACGCAAGGGTGGTTATGTCGGCAGGCTGGCTAAAAGTGGCGACAAATTTGCCAGCAGCACGGGCTTGTCTATTTTCTTTCCGACCCGCCAGGGCTTTAAAACCTATAAAGCACGTTACAAGCTGCATACCCTGTGTGAAGAAACCGAGTGGTTTAACTTTCTTGGTGAAATAGCTGAGCCGAATATTCCTTACCTGAAGCTCGAAGATATCGTTCTCGAAGATAAAAACAAAGATGGTCGCATTGCGGCAGGCGAAGAAGTAACCGTGCTGCTTTCGTTGCGCAATCTGGGCAAAAAAAACCTGTCGCAGGCCGAAATCGCCTGTGTTACCCATAGTGGTCTTCTCGACAGCAAATCTTATCAGGTTGAACTCAGCAAACTGCCTGAGCCGGGCAAGGGCACGCTGGTGCCTGTCTTTAAATTTGTCGTGAGCGAAGATGCGCCTGTTCACTCTGAAATAGCTTTAAATATCAGTCTTAATGGTGAAGGTATTCCGGTGTCTACGCTCAAGACTGTCTTTTATGTAAAAGAGCCATTTGCCTCGACAGGAAACGCATTGCTGGTTCTTACCGATAATTTTTCGCCGGCCAGCCCGGTTTTGCAGCAGATGATGCAAAATGCCGGTGTTAAATTTGACACCTGGGATCGCATGGTTGACGGCGGCCTTAGACCCGAAGTTCTCAAGCGTTATCTTGAGGGGTGGGTATTTATCGCCTCCCAGGACTCAACTCCAGAACAGAGCTTCAGCGAAGAAGAGATTGACGCTCTTGATCAGTTTCTGAAGTCTGGTGGCCGTCTCGTTTTAAATGGTCAGGATCTCGGTTTTGCACTTCGAGACAGTTATTTTTTAAAAAATCGTTGCAAGGCTCAATTTGTTCAGGATGATGTCAATGTGCATGTAATTTCTGGTGCCAATGGCTTTGCAGGCAACAAAAGTTTTCAGATTTTTGGCGGAGATGGCGCTAATAACCAGAAGTGGCCTGACGAAATAGATCCCCTCGCCGGTGCGCAGGTTATTTTTAAATACGAAGAAGGCGCTCGTGACAAAGCAGATGATCGCGAAATGAATGGCCCCAGCCATAAACCGAGTTCGCTTTCGCGCGGCATATCTTCTTCTGGTGCAGCCGGGGTTAAGGTGGTCGACGGTTATCGCCTGATGCTTTTTACCTTCGGCATTGAGGCAATTAATAACAGCAGTCAGCGTAACTCTGTTATGAGAGAAGTTGCTAATTTTATGCAGCCAGATGCCGCCGCCGAGGTCAGAAACCTTGCAAGGGCCGCAACAAGACGTTCTGCACGTCAGGCCAGCTCTTCTGAGCGAGTTGTAGTAGAACGCGCAGATCTGCTTTCCAGTGTCGAAAAACGCCTTTTAAAACAGATAAAAGAAGAATTCGACAAAAATCCGGAAACCCGCACGAGATTGCTCGAGGAGATCGGACGTTTGCCGGCAGGCGAACGTAAGGCTGTGAGCAACCTTGAAAAAAATGTGCAGTCACTCTTGGAATTTAACACCCAACATGGTACTCTAGGGCCGAGATAATTTCGCAGAACCTCGTGTAAAAATCAGAGGGAGAAATCTCAGGGGGTTTCTCCCTTTGCCATGTACACAGGCTCTGCTATCGCCCGAGTCAAAAGTTGAATACTCCTAAAATTCTTTTAACTACAAGTGCTCCTAACGAACCGGTCACCAGAAACGCTGACCGGGAAGAAGTTTCGCCAGCAGATATGGCCAGGCGCCGGCATATTATCCGCCTTTATCTGACTGCGATACTGCTGCTCAGTTCGATGTTTACCGTTTATATCTGGCAGTCTACAAAAATGGTTGAAGTTAAATTACGCATAAAAAGCGTCGAAAAAGATATTTCCAACATTGAAAACGGTAATGCAGATCTGAGAGCCGAAATCTCGAAATTGCAGTCGCTTGCCCGCATTGAATCAGTAGCCAAAAATGAGCTGGGTATGGTCGTGCCACGTCGCCTGATATACATAACCATGCCTGAAAATTGGAAAAAAAACGATGAGTGAAATAAAACCAGCGCATCTCTCTGTTCTTGTCGATGCAGTAGTTAAATACGCCCTTCCTGAAAATGGCAAAATATTTGTCGATGGCACTTTTGGCCTGGGAGGACATACGCGAGCCGTGCTGGCAGCATACCCTGCTGTTGAGCGTGTTATTGGTATCGATCGCGATGCCGAAATTCTCGATTACTCCTGCAAAATCCTTGATGATCCCCGTATTAAGCGTTATCAGGCCAATGCCTCTGATTTGCCCGAAATTCTTTCTAATGCCGGAATATCAGGGGTGGACGGTATTCTGCTGGATCTGGGGGTTTCTTCTTACCAGCTCGACAACCCCGCCAGGGGATTTTCTTTCTCAAAGCCCGGCCCTCTCGATATGCGCATGAACCTCGATCAGCCTGATACCGCAGAAGATCTGGTAAATGAGCTCGACAGGCAGGAACTGGTAAGAATATTCCGTGAGTATGGCGAAGAAAAATTCAGTGGCAGAATAGCTGACGCAATCATTCAAAGCCGTGCTGATTCAAGAATAACCACTACTGATCGCCTTGCGGCTATTATTCGCAATGCCGTGCCGGCCTATAACAGGCATCAAAGTCAGATACATCCTGCTACAAGGGTTTTTCAGGCGCTAAGAATAGCTGTTAACAAAGAACTTGAAGAAATAGAGAGTTTTCTTGCTATAGCTTTGAAGTGTTTGAACCCTGGTGGGCATTTGAGTATTATTTCGTTTCATTCCCTTGAAGACAGGCTGGTTAAAAGCTTTATGCAAAAATACCATAAGGGTTGCGATTGCCCGCCGCAGTTTCCGGTTTGCATTTGCGGCAAAAAGCCCCAACTAGAGATTCTGACCCGCAAGGCGATTTTTGCCGAAGAAGAAGAAATCAGCCAAAACCCAAGATCGCGTTCAGCCAGGCTGAGAAGCGCCAGAAAAAGTATTGTCGAGGTAAATGGTAGATGAAGCATGCGATGCAGCAACGCTCTCTGCGTGCTTTGACTTTGCTTGCTCTGGCAACAGGACTGCTTGGAATTTTTTCCATGAGGCTGGTGCAGCTTCAGATATTTCAATACAACCGCTGGGAGCAGAGATCGACTCGCAACCATGTAAGTAAAAGGGTTCTGGATATGAGGCGCGGCAGTATTGTCGACCGCAATGGTTCAGAACTGGCCATTTCTGTTGATACATACTCGGTTTTTATTTATTCGCGAGAGCTCAAGTCTTTACCTGAAGCTGCAAACGCCATCGCTTCAGTGCTGCCAATGACCAGAGAAGAAGTGATCGCAAAAGTAGGTGACCGTTCAGGCTACATTCCCCTTTACAAAGAGCTCGAACCAAACCTGGCTATGAAGCTGCAAAAGCTGAATATTCCGGGGGTAATTCTCGAAAGTCATTATCGAAGATACTACCCGCAAAAATCTCTGGCATCAAATCTTATTGGTTTCACCGGAGCTGATCAAAACGGCCTGGAGGGGCTGGAACTGCTTTTTGACAAAACCCTCAGAGGTTACCCCGGCCTTGCAGCCCAGGAAGACATAAGCCTCAGTGAGAGTGGCCCACCTAAAATGCGTATTGTTACCCCTCCTATGGGCGGGGGAAATATTACTCTGACAATTGACGCTTTTATTCAGCACACTCTCGAATCTGAACTGGCCGAACTTGTAAAGCAGTATGACCCGATAGACGCCACTGCGATCGTTATGGACCCTCATAATGGTGATATTCTCGGCATGGCATGTCTGCCAAACTATGACCTCAATAATTTTTCAGAATCGAAACCTGAAAACCGTCGTAACCGCTCAGCAACAGACTTCTTTGAGCCCGGTTCTTGTATAAAGATCATTGCCGTTGCCAGTGCTATTGAAAATAACAAGGCCGGTGCAGGCACCAGATTCTACTGCAGGGGCTATGGTGAAATGCCTGGTCGCCGCATAAGGTGTCATGGCGCCCATGGTCTTGTAGACCTCGAAAAAGCTATTGCAGAATCGTGTAACGCGTCTATGATGCAGCTTGCGCAGCTGCTTGAGCCTTCTATGCTTTACCGAACCTATAAAAAATTTGGTTTCGGCGATCCTACCGGTATAGAAGTGGCTGCTGAAACTAATGGCATTTTCAAATCTCCTTCCAGGTGGTCAGGTTTTTCGCCGGTATCTCTCAGCATTGGCCAGGAAATGGCTGTTACAGGGCTTCAACTCGTTCAGGCTTATTCTGCTATTGCCAATGGCGGGACTCTTATAAGACCTCGCCTTGTTAAACGCATTTCGTCGCCGGATAACGACATAATTCAGAATTTTGAAGCTGAAAAGATCAGAACGGTTATCAGCCCTGATATTGCCAGGTGGCTTCGTAGAATGCTTCTGGGGGTTATAGAGGGTGGCACAGGTAGTTCTGCCATGCTTGAAGACTATACTGCCGGCGGCAAGACCAGTACAGCGCAAAAGGCTAACCCGAAGGGTGGATATTTTAATGAAAAGGTTGTTGTTTCGTTTTTGGGCATGGCCCCGGCTCTTGATCCAAAAATAGTTCTGCTGGTCGCAGCCAATGAGCCAAAAGGCGACGAGAGAACTCTTTTCGGGGGCAAAGTTACCGCTCCATATTTTGCACGCATCGCCGACCGCGTATTGAAACATTTGAAGGTGCCGCCTGACCGCGTTATGACTGCTTCCGGTCGCGAAAAGCAACTTATGAATATGAGTAAAGTCACTGTAAAACAAGAAATAATCAAGCTGCCCAACATGCTTCTGGCAAGTCAGGCCGCACAACTTGAGCCTTCGGTCGCGAGTGCAACATCTGTTGAAATAGTTCCGGATTTGCGCGGTAAATCCCTTAAAGGCGCCATACAGCTGGTTAATGACCATGATCTGAAAGCTATTTTTGAGGGAAGCGGCATCGTTTATGCTCAGCAGCCTCCGCCAGGCAAGCCGGTTCCCGCGTCTAAAATTCTGCGTGTTAAACTCTCGCCTGATTTTAAAGATTAAAAAACTATTTCGTCATTTGTCTAAAACTGATAGAATCACAACTCTGTGAATTATAAATAGTGCTTTACTGGAGCGTCTCTGATGAAAACACTGCGAAGCATACTGCCTTCAAATGTCTTATCAACAACCGGAGTTCTTGATATTGAAATAACCGGTGTCACTTTTGATTCCCGAAAAGTCAGCAAGGGAAACCTTTTTGTTGCTCTTCAGGGACAACACGTAGATGGCGGCGCTTTTATTTTTGATGCGATAGAACGTGGTGCTGCAGCTGTTCTGACCGAAGGCATCCGCAAGAATATCGAGGTTCCGGTTGTAAAAGTTGATAATGCAAGGCAGGCCCTGTCAGAAGTTTCGGCGCTGTTTTATGATAACCCCTCGCAAAAACTCAAACTGTTGGGCATAACGGGCACAAAAGGCAAAACAACCATAACTTACCTGGTGCAGTCTATTCTGAAAAAGGCTTTTCAAAATGCGTTCAGAATTGGCACAATTGAGTATGACATGGAATACGAAAAAATTGCAGCGTCAAATACCACTCCTGAGTCTCAGGTGCTGCAGGCAATGCTTGATCAGGCTCTTAAAAATGGCATTAAACACGGAGTTATAGAAGTCAGTTCGCACTCTCTCAAGACCTGGCGGGTTGAACATCTTTCGTTTGCCGTGGCAGGTTTTACAAATCTGTCTCTCGAACATACCGAATTTCACCCGAATATGGATGATTACTATAACGCTAAAAAAAGATTTTTTACCGAGATTGCCGATCGCCAGAAGGTCTGTGTCATCGGTATTGATAACGAATACGGCAAGAAGCTGGCAGACGAATGCCGTGGGCTTGGCCTGAGGGTTCAAACGCTTTCTGTTCACGATCATACTGCTGACTTCTTTTGTGAAAACCTGAAAATGAGTGGCACCAATAGTGAGTTTTTGATCTGCAATGGCGTTGATAAAAACCGCTGTGTCATTAATCTCGCCGGCGAATTCAATGTTTTTAACGCGTTGATGGCTGCAGCAATGGCAAGGGCGGCCGGCGCTGACTGGTCTTCAGTCTGCGAAGGTCTTTCTTCTCTTAAAAATGTTCCGGGGCGTCTTGAAACGATTGCTAATGATTGCGGCGTCAACGTAGTTGTAGACTACGCGCATAGCCCGGACGCTCTTAAAAACGTTCTTACCACTCTCCGTACGGTAACCAGAAAAAGATTGATTACTGTTTTTGGCTGTGGTGGCAACCGCTCGCATGAGAAGCGCCCGATAATGGGGCAAGTGGCCGTGCAGTGTTCTGATGTTGTCATAGTAACAAGTGATAACCCCAGAAAAGAATCTCCGGAGTCTATCGTGGAGCAGATAATATCGGGGATCAAGGCTGATGCCGCCTATGATACCAAGCTCTGTATTCAGGAAATCGATCGTAAAACTGCTATCTTCAAAGCTTTAAAAATGGCAGAGGCTGGAGACACGGTTGTGATTGCCGGTAAGGGGCACGAAACGGGACAATATTTTGCCGATAAAACGGTGCCATTTGATGATCGCGAAGTTGCGCGCAGTTTTTTCAGGAAGTCAGACAATGAAAACTGAGTGGACTGCAAAAAAGCTTGCCAGTGCCTGTAATGGCGTTTTGTTGCGCGACTCCTCAATTGCAGTAGCCGGTTTCAGTATTGACTCACGTACGATCAAGCCCGGCAATGTCTTTGTCGCTCTCAAGGGCGAAAATCAGGACGGTCATAAATATGCGGCCGCTGCCGCCAGAGCCGGAGCCTCGGTTTTATTGATTTCTGACGAGCTTGAGCTGACAACCCTTGATTCTGCAGCGGTTATAAGGGTTGACGACACGCTTGTTGCATTGCAGGCAATTGCCGGCGAATATCGTTCCATGCTTTCTTCTGTGTTTGTAGCAGTCACGGGTAGCAATGGAAAAACTACTACGCGTTCGATGATATACCATCTGCTCTCTGAAGCTCATAGATGCAGTGCTACAAGCGGTAATTTTAATAATCACATTGGCTTGCCTCTGACTGTTCTTAGAATAGATGAAGACAGCGAATATTCGATTCTCGAAATGGGAATGAACCATCAGGGCGAAATTCGCACATTGTGCAAAATTGCTTATCCGGATGCAGCTGTTATAAGTAACATCGGCCCGGCGCATATTGGCATACTCGGCAGTCTCGAAAATATTGCCCGTGCAAAAGCAGAAATTCTTGAGCTTCTGCAGCCAGAACAGATTGCAGTTGTGCCCGGCGACACTGGTTTTACCGACCTCTTTCGTGCTTCTACCCGTGCTCGACTCTTCACGTTTGGCGAAAACCCTGGCAACGACTATCGCCTCGAAAATCTGCAAATGTATACCGATTCTGTGGCCTTCGAATTTGTCACGCCAGTTGGTATAAAAAAGTGTCTGCTGAATCTGGCCGGTCGTCACAACGCCTTTAATGCGGCGGCAGCTCTGGCTGTGTGTCACCAGTTGGGTGTCGATCTGGATGTGGCGATACAAAGAATCGCTTCTTTTGCGCCTGTTGGTGCCAGAATGGAAAAAGTGGTGATAGACGGGATAAATATTCTGCTTGATTGTTATAACGCAAACCCTGCCTCAATGGAAGAAGCTTTGCGTTATCTGGCGATCTGCCCGCCGCAGCGCATCGCCGTGCTGGGTGATATGCGTGAACTTGGCGAGATGTCTGAAGAATTGCATCGCAATCTTGGGTGTCAGGCGGCAGCGGCTAATCCAGAGCTGCTTTTGTGTGTGGGCGATGATGCTGCGCACATAGCCAGCGCTGCTCGCGAAAAAGGCATGCCTGAAAGTTCCGTAATATCGTTAAATTCAAACGATAAAGCGGCTGAATTATTGAAAGAAAGACTAAGAAAGGGCTCAACTGTTCTTTTTAAGGCCAGCCGTGGTATGCATTTTGAGAAAATAGTGCAGCAACTCTGGCCAGACCTCGGAAAAGATCTTCATTGAACCCGAAAGATCAGGAGGCTGTCATTGTTTACGCAGGTGTTTGAGCCACTTTCTATTCGAATTATATTTTCTATTCTTACCTCGTTTCTACTCGCCATGATTATTGCCCCAAGGGTCATATTCAACCTTCAAACACGTCAAATTGGTCAGACTGTTCGTGAAGAGGGGGTTAAAGAGCACCTTAAAAAAACAGGTGTTCCGACCATGGGTGGCATAATTATTTTGATTCCGATGATGGTAACAACCTTGTTGTGGGCAAAAATAAACCCCTACGTGGTAATTACCCTGCTTGTGACTACTGCTATGGGGCTCATCGGTTTTTTTGACGACATTACAAAAGTTGTTCGGGCCAGGTCTCTGGGTTTAACTGCCAGACAGAAGCTTTTTGGGCAGATTCTCACGGCATTTTGCGCTGCAATCGCCATGAAATATTACCCTGGCCTGCGTTTTGAAATAAATCTGCCTGATGGCAATAGCCTTGGCATTACTTCCTCTGCCACGCAGCTTCCTGTTGTCGGTGCCATCAATCTGGGCTGGCTTTTTATTCCATTCGCCGTTGCGGTCATTGTCGGAGCGACAAACGCTGTGAACCTTACCGATGGGCTCGATGGCCTGGCTGCCGGCACTATGATCGTAGCTGTTGCCCCGTTTTTGGTGTTTGCCTATATCTGTGGTCATCTTATATTTGCCAGGCACCTGGGGGTGGCTTATATCGCCGGGGTTGGTGAACTCGCAGTGACGAGCGCCTCTATTATGGGCGGCTGCCTCGGTTTTTTGTGGCATAACGCCCATCCTGCATCTGTATTTATGGGAGACACCGGTTCGCTGGCTCTTGGTGGTTCTATTGCCGCTATCGCGCTGTGCACTAAAACTGAATTTTATCTTCTGGTCGTGGGTGGCATTTTTGTCATGGAGGCTCTCTCTGTTATTTTGCAGGTGAGCTATTTTAAAATGACCAAAGGAAAAAGAATATTTAAAATGAGCCCGATTCACCACCATTTTGAGCTTTGTGGATGGCCAGAAGAAAAGGTGGTTATAAGATTCTGGGCGGTTGGCATGATGCTGGCTCTCGTTGGCTTGACTCTCTTTGCTTCAAGGCTTATGGCGATGTAAAAAAAATCCCCGGTATTGTAACCGGGGAAGAAGCAATTGGGATGTTATGAACAAAACAAACTCAACGATAGTAGATTGAAAGCTGGATTCCTGTCATTCTGATGTCTACGACATCCATGTTGCGCGTAGCAAGGAAGTATGTGCTGCCGGGGTTGCTGCGGATAAGGTCTGTTACGTCTACGATGTAGGGAACACCCGCCTGAGTTGCGTAGTAGTCGCCGAGGAAATTGCCCAGAACCGCTGTGTTCCCTGCCCACCATTCGCCAAGGTCTTTTGATGCACTGACCTGCTGACTTGTGCCAAGATAGTTGCGACATCTTGCGGTACCAACAGAGTTATATTCGGCTGTGAACTTGATTTCGGCCTTTACAAAGGCTAAGCTGACGAAGTCTATTGTAACAGGTGTTTCGACTGATACTTCACCGTATTCGGCTTTTACTTCTGCAAGCGGGTAGTATTTGGCAAACCAGCCGGTGTTAGCGACTGTGCTGTTTATAACCGCAGGATTGAGCTTGATAGATACTGAGGCCACCTGACCTGCTGCAACTTCAAGTGCGAATGAGTGGTCGAGGTAGTCCTGGTGAAAGGTCTTCAGTGTGTAAACGCCAGCGGGAACACCTGTGAAGCTGAAAGCGCCATTGAGGTCGGTAGTAGCAGTGAAACTGGTGCCTTCAAGAGTTACATTTACACCTGAGAGCTTGCTGGCATTTACAAAGCTTTCAACTGAGCCGGCGACATCGCCGTCTGTTACTTCTTCGGCTGGTTTTGCAATGAGTTCTGATGCTATTTTAACAACCGGCATGAGCATGTATGAATTTTTTTTGTTTGAGTTAAATTTAGTAACCCTGTGCAAAAATTTCACTTTAAGGTTGGTTGTGTAACCATCTTTAATTTCGAATTTGCCAACAAATCTTATTTTGTTCGAAGGCACCTTCATAAGGTGTGTTTCGCCGCCGATAACGAGTTCGGCTGACTGAATAGCAAATTCAAGGTAGTTGTAGATGCCGGCGGGAAGCTCTTGTTCTGCGAGAATTTCAGAAAGCTGAGCCGCTGAAAGCATGTCGATTTTTCTGCTTTCCATTGAAATGTCATGTCTTGCACCAACTTCTGACTTGACCACCATCTTTTCAAAGGTTATAAAGATACTATCAGTTGTGTCGGCACCCAGTAATGAAACCCGCAGGCTGGCAGGTGCTTTTGCTACGCCATCGCAGAATGCATGTTTGACTTCGTGCGCAGACTTTGCGAATGTGTATTGTCTGGTGGCTGGTTTGGTGTAGGCGCTCGACATAATCTGAGGTTGAACGGTTTCAAGAGTCTGCGCTGACTTCTGAGACTGAGCAATAGAGGAATCAGCTACCGGATTGGCTCCAGATTTGAAGAGACAACCGGTAACCAGGGCGAGGGAGGTCAACATCACTAAGGTTAAAATTATTTTCCGGTTCATTTTGTCTCTCCTGTTTGTGGTCTCAGACTTTGAAATATAATCAGCGCTATCTATAAGGCAAGCAAATATTGTACCTGAATAAAAATAAAAGATTTTTTAGATCAGAAGCACTGAATAAGGGCTTTCCCCTTATCAATATTTTTACCTGGAAAAAAATACCCGGTAAAATTTCCCTTATTTTGGTTCTTCTTTTGGGGATTTTTTACCCATGTGCTGTGTCTGCTGTTGCGACCAGATCTGTTTCTGTTAATGCCACGTCGTTGTACGTTGCCAGTTTTTCTTTTAATTCCGGAGAATTTGCTGCCCGTCAGAATATTTTTCCGGATCGGGTTTTTTTTAATGCATCCGGCACCACCGAGGGCTATACCCCCCTCGCTTATTCGTCAGATTACCCGCCCTGGGCCGCAAATTACACGGCCGGCACCTGGAGTCTGACAAAAACCGCAGGAACCTTTGATGCTCTCATAGAGCCATCTATGCAGGCATGCCAGGTTCATGCCGGTGCCAACGCTGCCCTATCACCCGGTGCCATTCTGGTTTCTCACATGACTTTGCAACTGGTCGACGAGCCACGCGAAATATTGTTCAACGCTTACGCTAATGAAGCGAATCTTTTTACATCACCATTGCCCGGGTTTCCTCGTCTGGTGACTTCTGGCACGCCGTCAAAACCCCACGCCATGGTAGTCAGCAGCACCAGGGTTTACTTCTTCTGGGTCGCGGCTGATAAAATATGTGCTCGCACTTTTGACGGCACAGATTTTACTGCTGTCGCTACCTTTACTAATGCCGATACAAATGCTACTTATGGCGTTTCAGGCTGCCTTGTCAATGCCGCCGGAAGTGAATTCATAGCGCTGACTTACGCTACTTCAAATTCTGCTATAAATATTGTTTCCTTTAAAGATAGTGACTTTACAAATAATGGCGATTTTTCTATTACGGCGACAACTTCGTTGCCTATCGGTATTTTCGATTCTACTCACGTGGGGATTACTCAGAATCCCAGAACCGGCAAAATGCTTCTGTTATGGGAAAACGCCGGCGTTGCCAAGTTCAGAACCGGTGATTTTTCTGCGCCGGGTGGCACTTTTTCTTTTTCGGGAGAGACTACTTTTGGCGCAGGATTTGAAAAGACTTTCGGAGTGGCACTCTCGGGCTTTGAAAATTTTGAAAACAGTTTTGTTCTGCCACACGATCTCGATGGTCAGGAAAAGCATTACCTCTTAAAAGAGCCTGCGGCTGTGTCGTTGCACAGCATGCTGCCCGATATTCCTGATATTGGTTATGCGGTATTATTTCCCTACACCGCATCCGGAAAAAAATATGCAGGTCTGATCAACCTTTCGAGTTATTACAAATTCGATTTTTATAGGCGTCCTCTCGAATACCCGAGCACCTGCTCATGGCAAAATCCAGATAAAACCCTGCATATTCAGGGGCCCCCGATGTCAGGAACAACCGTAAGAGCCGAAGTTTATTTTGCCGAAGTCTTGCCCGCCTCTTCGCTCGCAAACCTTGTAAACACAGGTGGTAACCGCGCGCCATTCAACGGACAAACGGGCGTTATTGCCAGCAATAGCGGAAATATTTATTCGATCAAGTTTGATAAAGATATGAAACAGGCAGATTTTGAGGGCCTGATAAATAACGCTGTAAAAATGCTCGATGATGGCGATATTACGGTTCCTCTAACTTACGTTGGCAGCAGCAGCCGTGAAATATTTTTCAGGTCATCGTCAGATCTTGCACTTAACAAAACTTATCGTATTCTTGTTGCCAGCAGTGTTATCGATGCCAACGGATCTCAGATTTACGAAGATGCCACGCTCAGCTTTACTACCCAGAACT
>SABV01000060.1 GCA_009928855.1 Erysipelotrichia bacterium
CCGCGTCGCTTAGTGCCAGTGCCGGTTTTGCCGTATTTTTTTGCCCAGTCTATACGTTTCATACCCTCAGTTATACATTTGCTGAGTCCGCATGAACCAATAGCCATGTCTACGCCTTCGCGCCCTTCGCCAAGAGCCTTGAAGATGGGTGAAGATTCACCTTCTTTTATGTGGTTCATCTGTCTGAACTTGATCGGGTCCATGCCAATAGCTTCGGCCATTTCGTCCATCTGGCTCTCCATGGCGTAAGCAGCCTGAGTTGCGCCATAACCTCGATAAGCCCCACCAACCGGCAGGTTGGTGTAAACGGTGTCGCCGATAAATTCAATGTTATCAGCACGATATAGCGGCAGAACTTTTGAGCCGCAGTTGCTGAGAACGGTTAACGCATGTGAGCCGTAAGCGCCGGTGTTGCTTATAATGCGCATAGAAATGGCGGTGATTGTGCCGTCTTTTTTTACGCCGCTTTGAATGGTAACCACCATCGGATGGCGGGTGCGTGAAGCCATGAATTCTTCAGCGCGTGTGAGTGCCCAGATACATGGGCGTCTGGTGCGCAAAGTAACGAGACCGCATACGTCTTCAAGAAGAACTTCCTGCTTTGTGCCAAAACCGCCGCCAATTCGGGGCTTGATTACGCGAATTTTTTTGACCGGTATGCCGAGAGTCTGGGCGGTAATACGGCGTGAATGGAAAGGTACCTGGGTTGATGTTCGCAATACCAGACGGTCATTTTCGTCGAGGTATGAAATGCAGACATGCGGTTCTATCGGGCAATGTTGGGCATAATGTGGATAATACTTGCGTTCTAATACGACATCTGCCTGCTTGAAGCCTTTTTTTACGTCGCCAACCGCCGTTTCAACATGTGAACAATGGTTCCGTTGAGGGTTGTAAAATATGGGAATTGGCACACGGCAGTCTTTTTCGTCATGAATAACAGGTGCGCCTTTATCCATGGCTTTTTCGGGGTCAAAAACAGCCTCGAGCACCTGATACTGAACTTTGATTTTGGCGCAGCCTTCGTTAGCTGCTTCAGGAGTTTCGGCGGCAACGATAGCAACGCGGTCGCCGACAAAGCGAACTTTACTGTCGAGCAGGTAAGTGTCGTATGGAGATGGTTCTGGAAAGCCTTGCCCGGCAGTTGTTCTTGGAATTCTTGGAACATCTTTGTATGTGTAGACGGCTACAACGCCCGGCACTTTTTCGGCTTCTTTTGTGTCAATGTTTTTTATGATTGCGTGGGCATGAGGGCTGCCGAGTACTTTTATATGAAGCATGCCGGGCAGGTCGATATCGGCCACGTATTTTTGTACACCACATACCAGAGCCATGGCGTCGATTTTGGTTAAGCTATGGTTTACCTGATTGAATTTTTCGGGCTTTTCAAAAAACAGGGGTGATTCTGGAATTGGAGATATCGCAGGGGCGGCAGCAACTTTGGCGACCGTAGCAGATTTTTTAACAGTTTCTTTTTTAGTGGTCTTAGCCATTATTTTTTACCTCGCGTGCTCTTTTTAGTGGTTTGACTTGCTTTGGCAGCATGCAGAACGGCGTCGATGCGTTTGACATAACCGGTGCAGCGGCAAAGATTGCCGTCAAGGGCGTCTTTTATATCATCGACGGTTGGGTTGGCATTGCTGTCGAGAAGAGCTTTGGCTGCAATCAATGAGCCCGGGTTGCAGAACCCGCATTGAGTAGAGCCTGAGTCAACAAAAGCCTGTTGTAAAACATGCGGCTTTTCGGGAGTGCCCATTCCTTCTACGGTGAGGATTTCGGAGTTTTCTGCTGCGCCTGCAAGGGTAATG
Source organism: Erysipelotrichia bacterium (assembly GCA_009928855.1). Classification (GTDB taxonomy): domain Bacteria; phylum Muiribacteriota; class Ozemobacteria; order Ozemobacterales; family Ozemobacteraceae; genus Rifleibacterium. The sequence goes on from SABV01000060.1 coordinate 1,809, forward strand.
CATGAATTGCGGGGCTTTCCGTCAATCATTACCGCGCACGCACCGCAGCTGCCTTCGCTGCAACCATTTTTTACGCTTTTGAAGCCAGCCTGACGCAAAACGTCAACAAGCATCGCATTAGGATTTATCTCAAGGCAGAAATTTTTGCCATTTATTCTGGTGTTCAGTTTCACTGGGTGCTCTCCTTATTTGCCGGCTTTTTCGAGAGCTTCTTCGAGAGCTCTGCGAAACATAACTTCGAGGACTTCCTGGCGATATTCGCGACTGGCTCTGAAGTCTTTGCGTATGCTTACGCTGGAGGCGACTTTTTTTGCCGTTTCTGCGATAAGTTCGGGGGTGGCTTTCTGCCCTTCAAGCATTTTTTCGGCTTCGAGACAGCGCATTGGCGACGCTGTTATGGCATTAACAGCCAGACGGGCCTGTTCAACGCGCCCAGCCTTAACGGTAACTCTGGTGGCAATAGTAATCATAGAATAGTCGTTTGCAGTCTTAACGAGCTTGGCAAACGAGGTGCCGGTGCCTTTTCCGTATATTGGAATCGCGATTTCGGCAATTATTTCGGCTGCTGACAAAAACTGAGAAGCTTTTTTGTCTATAATCGTCTGAACAGGAACTGTGCGCTTGGGTTTGCCTTTCCGGCAGACTACTTCGGCATTGAGAACCATATATACTACCGGCAGATCAGACCATGGGAAAAGCGCAGCAAGATTTCCGCCTGCTGTAATTGAGTTGCGCAAAAGAGTTGAGCCGATTTTACCGGCGGCAGCCTTGAGCAAATCACCTGTCGGGCCTGTCAGTGTCTTTGATTTGTAAATATCCTGAACCGGGGTTCCGGCACCAATGCGGAAATATACGGAATCTTTAGAAATGTAGTTCAGTTCTTTGACCTTTGAGATGTCGACAAGTGCTTCGATAGTGTTGTCCTGGCGCAGGGTTTCAGATGTGCCACCGGCCAGAATGGCAGTCTTGTGGTCGCTGTTGCCCAGATGCAGGCAGGCTTCCTCTATGGTTTTGGGGTAATAGAACCGGGTGAGTTTTTTGAGCATTCTCGCCCTCCTTTTCCTTGTGAAAACTATTAGTTGAAACTCGGTTGTTATTATACTGGCAGAGATCGAATTTTACCAGTACAGCGCTCAGTTTCTTTTGTTTTTTCGGCAAAGATATACCTGTTTTTTAATTTTTTTTAGGCACGAGGTCTGTTTTGACTTTTAATCTCGAAATGGGGGATAATGAATTTTGATTTGAATTCAAACTGGAGTTAAGTTTATGACCACTCGCAAACTTTGTTTGCTGTTGATATTGTTTATTTTGACCAATGTTAAAATGTTGCCCGCAAAAAATGTGCTGATGGATATTCTTGGCGCTTACCAGAAATACCAGGAAGTAAACATGACAATGTGGCTGGTGGGCGATATTGGCGCCGAGAAGCGATTTGGTAAAGAGCTTCAATTCTGGATGGGTCTTACTCAGAAACCCGAAAAAGATCCCAAAACAAACGCTTATGTAAGAGGGGTCTTTGATCGTCTTATTCCTCATTACAACACACGCGGAATGAAATATACTCTGCAGGTAATTCGTGAGAGCAGCGCTAATGCGTTTGTGATTCCGGGCGGGCATGTTTATGTTCATACCGGATTACTTGATGTGGCGCAATCAGACGATGAACTTGCTGCGGTTATAGCCCATGAACTGGCTCACGCCGAACGTCGCCACGCTCTGAAAAATTTCAGAGCTTCAACGGCGGCTGTAGCAATTTTGAATAAGGCTGTTAAAAATAAGCGCGATCGAGAAACCTGGGGCACGCTGCTGAGTTACCTGACATTGATGAAGTTTTCGCGCACTCAAGAGGATGAAGCCGACGATCTTGGCCAGGCACGCATGGCGGTTGCAGGTTTCAACCCCGCAGCACAGGTGACTTTGTGGGAAAAATTTCTGAAGAAACATGGTGATTCAAAAGGTATCGAACAGTATCTCAGTTCACATCCACCTTCCAGTGATAGAATTCAGAACGCCCGCAACAACCTGAAAAAAATGAATGTTTCTGAGCAGGCGGTTTTTGCTAATACTCGACAAATAATGACTTTTGACCGGGTTAATCTTGTTGCCAACAGCAGTTTCGAAGATGCGCCGACTTCAGCCGGCCTGATTCCAGCCTGGGAAACGATTGAAGGAAAGACCGGACTGGCTGACGCGGCAGCAATTACGGGCAAAAGATCGCTGCAGCTATCGTCAGAACAGAGAATGACCTCTGCCAGAGTTTTATCTGATTTTATTGCGATAAACATTGCCTCAGATTTTGTTTTTTCTGTCTGGTCGCGCTCAGAAAACGGCCAGCAGAATGCCGCAGTCGGCTTAGAACTTTACGACAACCAGAAGCGTCTGCGTAACCGATTGTGGGCTATTCGTCCTTCGGCGCCGCTGGGGCAAGAATGGCAAAAAATTGAAGCCCGTATTGCCAATATCGGCGAAAATCGAATATTCAGTGCCAACACTGCATTTATGAGAATCGTTTTGCAGACAGGGCCTTTTTCAGAAGGCAGCGTCTGGTTTGATGAAGTGAATTTGCGTCCATACGGCGCTGTCGAGCCAATTAATCTGCTTGCCGGTGGCGATTTTGAACGTGCTGATTCTTCGGGGGTGCCGGTTGGCGTCAGTGGCCGGCCGGGGCTGCTCTGTCTTGATTTTGAAAAAGCCAATAGTGGCTATGCGTCACTTCAGATGAAAGGCGCTGGCGAGGGCGAAACCGGGTTTGTTTTTACCCCCATTGCTATTGAAGGGCTGAAGGCTGGGCAGCAAATCTCGTGTTCTCTGTTTTTTCTGGGCAGTCAGCAGCAAAAGGGTGTGGTTATAGTCGAAATGCTTAATGCAGCCGGCGAGCCTTTGACGCGCCGCCTTGCCCAGGTTGAGTTTGAAACGACACCGGATAAATGGCAGGCTACTTCATTTGCATTCAAGCATGAGCTGCAAAAAGATGAAGAGGGAGTTGCAAAAGCAATTCGCTTAAGAGTTGCCGCAAGCATTCCTGTTGATGCCTCTATCTGGTTTGATACTTTCGTAATGCGTTAACAACCGCTCTTGATTAGTGCCGTCGCATGCTGATTTTTAGCAGTTTTTTGGGGCAGGCATCGCGGCATTCAAGGCAACGCAGGCATTCAGAGTTGTCGACTTCACGTGGAACATCAAGGCTCACGGGGCAGACGCGTGAGCACGCTCCACACTCAATGCAGCTGCTTTTGTCGAATTCAATCTTATATAAGCTTGCCTGGTTGAAAGGGCCGTAAAATGCACCTAGCGGGCAGACCCACCGGCAGAACGGCCGCTTGAAAAAAACCGCCAGAATCAATATGATTGCGAGTAGGCTTGCTTTCCATGCGAATAATTTGCCCAGCTGACTGCGCAACGCAGGCTGCAGCCAGGCCAGCGGCAGGCCGCCCTCAAGAGTGCCTGCCGGGCAGATATATTTGCAGAATGCCGGTTCGCCGCCGTCAAATTCGTCAAGCCAGAAAGCTGGCAGCAGCAAGACAAAGACGATGAGAACCAGGTATTTGAGATAGTTAAGAAATTTCGGGCCCACGAATTTGGGTGATGGAACGCGGTTTAATAGTTCTTGAAACCAGCCGAACGGACAGGCCCAGCCACAGGCGGCTCTGCCGATAAGAGCGCCGACAAGGGTTAAAAAACCTATTACAAAAAGTGGCAGCGATGTCGAGATCGCGATCATGCGCGCGCCGATTGTGTGAACAGCTGTAAGGTCAAGTCCCCCCGCTCCGGCTAAAGTTACCTGTATTGCGCCGATCGGACACGAAAACAGAGCGCTTGGACAGCTGTAACAGTTGAGAGAAGGCACGCACCCGTGCTTAAGAACGCCGGTGTAGATGCTTCCTGTTTTAAACCCGGTTAAGTAGGCATTGCTTGCGACAGTGACGGCGGCCTGCGCCCAGGATCGTATTTTTATCCTAGTCCTATGCATTGTGTGCACACCATGATTGCTTTCTGAAAATAGCTTTTATACTCACCATTTTTATGACCGACAAACATCATAAGCAGGGCAAGCACCAGCAAAAGCAGAGTGCCTGCCGGAATTTTTTTCTCTGCTGGAGAAGTTAAGTTCTCGTTAAGTTTGCTCATTTGACCAGTTCGATCATTGTTCTGCCAACATCTGCAATGTCCTGCATTCCGCCAAATTGTTCTGCGCCCGGGCCAAATGCAAAAATCGGCACCATAAGTGCGGTGTGATTGTCTGAAGAAAAAGCTGGTTTAACCACACGGTTGTTTTCTATTGATTTCATGGGAAGGGTAAGACCGGCGGTTTCGTGGTCGGCAGTTACTACTACGAGAGTGTTGCCATCGGCTTCGGCAAAATCAAGGCATGTTTTAACGGCGCTGTCAAAATCTATAACTTCGCTGGTGATGCGTGGCATATCGTTGGCGTGGGCGGCCAGATCAATCTGTGAGCCTTCAACCATCAATACAAAACCCTTCTGGTTGCGTGCGAGAATTTCTATTGCTTTTGCTGACAGTTCGCCAAGAGTATAATCTCTTTTTGATGCTTCTGGCAGGTGCCCAGGCGAAAGAATTGCGGCAAGCCGGTCTGGGGCGTTTATTTTGCGCAAGGTTTCTATGGAAAGAACTACCGGCATTTGCTGGCGCAAAAGGTTCAGAACGTGTTTTTCGTCTTTGCGGCGACTGCCTGAAAAAGATTTTGGGTAATAATTGCTTAATCCACCGCCAATCATGACGTCGAGACCAGAAAGTGCCTGTTCTTCTGTAATTACGTCGTAGTGATAGCGCGCTACATGATGGGCAGAAAAGGCGGCCGGGGTGGCATGCGGTAAAATGCTGGTGACGGTTATCCCTGTTGACTTACCAGCCTCGCGTGCGTATTCCATGAGATTCTTCAACGGCACACCATCGGGTGTCTGGCCAACCATATCATTGTTTGTCTTGTACCCTGTTGCCAGCGCGGTTCCGGCTGCTGCTGAGTCAGTCACGGGATCGTTTGCCGAGCCGGTCATATGCATTCCCATTATTTTGAATCTTTCCAGGTTCAGGGGACCGTTTTCGATTCTGGCAGCGGTTATATGGCCAATTCCCATGCCGTCGCCAATCATGAAAATGATGTTTTTGGGCTTGTTTTCTGCTTGCGCAAAAATGGTGGCAGAAAACAGGAAGATGAAGATTATGCAAATGCTGCGAATACGTGATGTTATTGTCATGTTTACTTCCTTGATTAAATTTCTTTGCAAGAAATTTAATCTAAAACTTCTGCTGCTGGCAAGCTCAAATTTTAACCCCGACTCTGAATTCAGTAAAATTGTGTTGCATATTTTATTTGAGTTGATTATTCTGAAAAGTTATCAGGATATTACCAAGTCGAGCAGTCTATGTCGGTAGAGATAATCCAGCTGGCGCGTGGGGGGACTTTGATAAAGACTCCATCCGGGTCTTTGCAGGTTGGCGCTCCCCCTGAAACGATCAAGGATACAATGAGAATCCTTGGCGATGTTCCGGATACGTTTGTTATCCCTAATCGCGTTTTTTCCGCTGAACGTGGCGTTTCACTCGCTGATATCGAATTTCCGGCATACTACAACTTTTTTATCAAAAGACGGCCAATAAGGGTTATTGGTCATCGTCATCAACTCGAAACCATTCTTTGTGTGTTGCGCGAATCAGTTCTCGGTCCTGACGATATTCAACTGACGCGCGAATATCCCTATGGCATAAACCGTGAGCTGATACCAAATCTTCGGGCTGAAATGGAGTTTTTCCGTCCTTTCAGTCTCTCAGGAAAGCGCAAAGCGGAACTTGCAGATATGGCGATCGGTGTACAGTGGGGCCCTGAAAACCGTGTGCCTTTTGGAGACATGGCTCTGGAGCGCACCAAAGACTGTTTGAGAGTCGTGGACGGGAAGAATGTGCTGGCTGAAGTCTCTCTTGACGTTGCTTTCGGCGGAACTCCCGATAAATTGTCACCACCAAGACCTTTTGAACCGCCGCTTTTCGGTGTTACGGTAATAGGCTCAGGATCAGGTTTTGATCCTGGCGAAATGACCAGCGGTTTTATTGTCTGGGTCAATCGCAGAGGGATTCTCGTCGACCCGCCCGTAGACTCAACTCACTGGCTGCGCTCCATGGATATTAACCCCCGTTTGATCGATGACTGCATTTTAACCCATTGTCATGCCGACCACGACTCTGGCATATTGCAGAAGCTCCTTGAAGAAAAGAAGATAAATCTTTATACCACCGAAACCATCATGGAGAGCTTTGTAAGAAAATATCAGTCTCTTACGGGGCTTAATTACAAGACTTTTATGAGCCTGTTCCATTTTCATCCGATAAGCCTGCAGGTTCCAATTCGCATAAATGGCGGTGAGTTCAGGTTTTTCTATACTTTGCATTCGATTCCGACCGTGGGCTTTGAAGTTTATTTTCAGGGCAAGAGTTTCGTTTACTCGTCAGACTCGCTGTATGACCCGGAGACGTTTAAAAAGCTCTATGAACGCGGTGATGTCAACAGGTATCGTATGATTGAGTTGACGAATTTTCCCTGGCATCATTCTGTGATTTTTCATGAAGCCGGTATTCCGCCAATTCATACGCCAATGCAAAACCTGCTTGATTTGCCGGATGCCGTTAAAAAAAGGATTCATTTAATTCATGTTGCTGGAAAAACGATTCCTGAGGGGTCTGGTTTGCGCAAGGCCCCGGATGGTCGCGAAGAATCAATTGTTATTCCAGTTAACCCGCCGCCCAGCAACGAAGCCCTTGAGTATCTCGATGTTTTAAACCACATTGACCTGTTTTCGGGCCTGCCAATCGAGAAGGCTCGCGAATTTCTGACTCTGGTAAAAGTCGAAAACTTCAAAAAAGACGATTTGATCATCAGAAAGCATACTGTTGGCGACCGGTTTTATATGATCGTAAGCGGCCGCGCCAGGGTTGAGCGTGACGGTACTATCATCAAGGCTTATTCCAATAATGATTACATTGGCGAGACGTCGATGATATTAAATTTGCCTCGAAATGCCGACGTAATAGCCGAAACAGACATGAAGACCCTGGTTATGGATAAATATGATTTTCTCTATTTCATCAGGGGCTCTGAGATTGCCCGGCACATGAAAATCATTGCCCAGAACCGTGAATATGATACCTGGGGCCTTTTTGACGATGCCCAACTTTTCAAATCTTTGTCGCCAACGCAACGAACGCAGTTGCAGGGCCTTATGACCCGGGTGCGGGTTAAAAAGGGTGAAGTGGTTGCGGCACAGGGCACTACTCGCGAAAACTTTTTTGTTGTCGATTCAGGGGTCATGTCAATTGAGCGCACGCGAAAATCTATTCTAAAGGCCGGGCGTGGCAGTTTTCTGGCTAAAATTTATGCTACTCCGCGGCGTGGCATCAACAGGTTTTCTCTCGTGGCCGTTGAAGATGCTGTTTTGTATTTAATCGATGTTATGGAGTTCTACCGTTTTCTCGAAAAGAATCCTGGAGTCTTTTTGTCGTTAAGGGAAGCACGAATTCGTGATACTATTCAACAACCCTGACTTGGTCTTTTTGACAAAGTTTTGCAAATCAGACATGAGGAAAAGGTAATGATCGATAAATTTCAGGCGAGCCTTCTTGGGTATGCGATTGGTGATGCGCTTGCCGCGCCGGTTGAAGACGTTTACCGTTCCCCCGAAGAGGGTGATGAGCCTGTAATTTTTTATGTAAAGGCGTTTCCGTCTCATCCGGTCAGTCATCTGCGCCCTGGTCAGTATTCTGACGAAACGCAGATAATGCTGGTGCTTGCGAAAAGCCTTGTCGAAAAGGGAAGTTTTTCTATCGACGATCTCAGCCATAAATTAGTTGACTGGTTTTATCTGCAGAAAAAACGCTCAGAATGGAGATTTCCGGGTAATACTCTTGTTAAGTCCTGCAGAAAACTCGCATCCGGATCTCCCTGGAGCCAGGCGGGGCATTTGTCTGCCGGAGTTAACGCTGTGTGTCGCACTTTGCCTTATGCGCTTGCTTTTTTCAGATCACCATCGCTTCTAAAAAATGCGGTAGACAAATCGTGTCGCATTACTCATACAGACCAGAAGGTGCTCGGCACTTCGCTGGCTTTCGCCTCTGTAATTGCTCTGGGCCTTGAAGGCGCCGAATTTTCGACTGATTACATCATGAACAGGGCTATAGAAAAAGCACAGCCATACGCCTCTGAAATGGTCAAAAAAATGAAGGCGGTTAAAGATTCGCTGAAGCTCGACACCAAAGTAGCCATCGAAAACATTGGCAACAGCGGCTATTGTCTTGATTCTTTTGCTGCAGCGCTTTACTGGTTTCTTAAATCTGAAGGCCGCTTTGATGAAATGGTTATAGGTGCTGCCAATGCCGGCGGCGATGCCGATGCAATTGCCGCGATGGCTGGGGCAATGTTTGGTGCCTGGTTTGGGCTCGGGGCAATACCCGAAAAATGGTTCGCTCCACTCGAAGATTTTCAGATAATCAGGCAGCTTGGCTGCGATATTTATCGCATGGCGCAGCCGCAAAGCTGAGCAAACTATGGAGTTAACGCATCAAGACGGCGAAGGCCGGGTCAAAATGGTTGATATTGGCGGTAAAGAGCCTTCTATGCGTGTTGCAACTGCCTTTTCTTCAATGTTTGCTGGCGAAGAGGCTGTGGGACTTTTAAAAAATGGCGAGCTGGCTAAGGGTGATGCCTGGGCAGCCTCAAGAGTTGCGGCTATAATGGCTGCGAAAAAAACCTCAGATTTTATACCACTGACACACCCGATCAGGCTTGATTCTGTCAGGATCGATCTTTTTTCGATCGGTAAAGACAGAATTGCCTGCTTTGCTACTGCGAGGGCTTTTGACCGTACTGGCGTTGAAATGGAAGCCATGGTTGCGGCTTCTACAGCAATGCTGAATATGTATGATATGGTAAAGGGCGTTGACAAGGGTGCGCGACTCGAACAGACAATGCTTGTCAGAAAAACTGGCGGCAAGAGCGGCGACTGGATGGCTGCTGAAGCTCAATGCGGGCGCATCGAAAAACTGGCAATCAGTAAAAGCAAGGGTACTCCCAAGGACCCCTGCGATGAAGCTGTGCTCAAGGTTAATTATGGTTTTGAAAATGATGCGCATGCCGGTGACTGGCATCGGCAAGTTTCTCTGCTTGGCGTCGAAAGTATCGAAAAAATGCGCAGCAAAGGCCTGGATGTAGATTTTGGCTCGTTTGCCGAAAATGTCGCGACTTCCGGAGTCTGCCTCTATGAACTCCCTATCGGGACACTCATCTGGTGCGAGGGTGGCGTTGTTATGCAGGTTACGCAGATTGGCAAAGAATGCCATACCAGATGTGCGGTGTATTACAAGGCCGGCGACTGCGTCATGCCGCGCGAGGGTATTTTTACAATTGTTCTGGCCGGTGGCTCGCTTAAATCAGGCGAAAATTTTGTGACTCTAAACCCGGCCTGTGCCTCTTTATAAATGCTTACCCCCGAAATTTGTGATGAAAAATGGATTCTTGCCATTGATCCGGGTTCTGACAAAGTTGGCTATGCCGTAGTTTATTACAACCTGGAACATGGTGAAATGGGTATTGCCTGGTTGACCGAGATGCAGCGTGTTTTTCGGCGTTTTTGTTCGGGCGATTTGCCCAACAGGCCGCAGGCTGTAGTAATTGGCAATGGTACGGCTGCTGCTGTGCTTTGCCGCCTTTATAACGATCTTGGATTTGATCTGCCCGTTTACTTTGCCGAAGAAAAAAATACCACCTATAAAGCGCGGGCCCGTTATTTTCAGGAAAACCCACCAACTGGTTTATGGCACTTTGTGCCCCTGGGGCTTCAGGTGCCGCCTTGCCCCCTTGATGACTACGCTGCATGGCTGATTGGCGAAAAATATCTTTTTGAACATAAGCTTTCGACGATTCCTTCGCCCTAATAGACAAAATAGTGTTTTTCGATCTTTGTGATATAATCAGACAAAGCCCATTCTGGAGCAGGGTGATCGGCGCAATTTCTTAACGCGCATCTTCTCACCCGAACGACCGCGTCTCGAAAAACTTCTGTTCTTCTGGGGCATTTGCATCCTTTTGCCTGTTGCCGCAATATTTTGTCTTCTTAACTACTCTCAGAATAACGCCCGCGAAGCATACAAGGCAAAAACCATAGATGTCATGCTCTCTGCCGCAGATGATCTGCAGCAGATATGTCAGCCAGAAAATTATTTTTATTCTCAAATAAAGCAGACTGAACAAATGGCGGGCTTGCCACCCGAAAACTCGGCGCTGATTTTCGACATAAAATTGTCTTCAATGCTTCCGGATGCTCTGAATCAGGCATTTCGTCACTTGAATAATCTTGAAATGGTCTTATTGTTAACTGCAGATCAAGATTGTAACAATTTGCATGTGTTTGATAATCCACAGAGGTTTCCTGATTATCCCAAACCTGGTAAACGTGCTGCAACAATGATCATGAGAGAATACATGACGGTCGGCAGTCGTGTGGCAAAGGGTAAAGAAAACAACGCCTCCTCTGAAAGGCTTTTAAAAAAAATTATCGAGTCTGTTTTTGGTATTTATCTCGACCCATTGCTGCCTGATAGAAATCTGATTTTTGGCTTCAGCGAAAAATTTGGTGGCAGCCGGATGTTTATTGCTCGCAACACTGTTGTGGCAGCCGATGGCAAGCCTATATTCGCATATATTGCCATGTTTCGAGAGTCCGGTAACTCTCTTTTGCAGGGTTTGTCTGTTGCCCAAAAAAAACTCGCGGCCTCAGGTCTTTCATGCAGACTCATAATGCGCAAGGCAGTTCCTTTCCCATTCGTTTTTGCGAGCCCCGATGGTTCTTTGCGACTTTTTGTTCCTGTAACTTTTGGGCACCTGCAGACGGGTATTTTTGATAATAAAGATCTTACTTCATCGCTTATTGATAAAGGAATCATGCACCGAAAACCGGCCGTTTACCCACATTTTGAAATCTGTGCGCCTGCCTGGCTTCTTCAACAACACGTCTCAGCCGGGTATCATGGGTTTATGCTTTTTGTTTTACTCTGCTTATCGCTGCTGGTTTTAAAACACTTTCATCAGTTTGGTATGCTGAAAATCAGCATTAGAGGGCGTCTGTTCTTTTCTGTGTTTCTTGCTACGGCTTTGCCGGTGGCTATTTTCATTTTTTACTCGCACAGGTATATCGAGATGCGTTTTGAACTTCGCAAAACAGACCTGGCCCAAAAAATGAAAAGCCATCTTAAATTGCTTGAACTTGCCATTAAATCAAAAGATGAGATGACTTCAGCTGCCGTCTTTTCGCAGCTATACCGGGTAAGAACCATAGCGGGAACCGCCGATGCTGAGCAATTAACCAGGCTTTTTAAAGAAATTCTCGATCATACGTTTTTTGGGGTTGCCCTGCTTAGAAATGATGGCTTGTTTTTTGAGCTAATGGGTTTTCATCAAGAGAACGTAGTGGAGCTTCCGGGCAAGCTTGCTTTTGCCCGAGAGCTTGGTTATGCGACAGCGATCAAATTGTTTCAGCATCTTGAGCTCGTTAATGAAAAATTTACCAGCCAGTTGCAGGCTAATTCGCGCGGAAAAAAGCTGCTGGCGCTTGCAAATATTTTTCATTCGACCGATATAGACAATTTTTGCCGCACCGAAGGCTTGGCGCAAACATCAAAGCGTGATTTTGGTCATTTAAGACTGATTAACTATAAAATTTTGCCTGCGAAGCACGAAAAACACTCGAATGCGGCTGTTTTTCTGCTGGTTCAGAATATAAAAGTGCTTGTTGGGCAGATTCTCGATAATTTTTCTAGAAACTGGTCGTTTTTTAGACAAGAAGACAATGAGGGTACGGTTAACATAACTCTTGTAGAGTGCCTTGATATGGATGGAAAATTTATTGACTTAAGCAAGACCTGGCCGCCCGCCACGACTTTGAATACTCAGGAGCTTCTGCTTGCAAAAGCCGTTTCACGGGGAAAATCTGAACTTGAGATTATTGACGAAAGCAGTCATATTCCTGTTGTTTATGCCGGTCGCAAGATTGCTGGCTATCCTGTTATTGCTCTCGCCGGGTGTTCTATGAACGAACTTGCCGAGCAGCAAAGCTTCTGGGCAGTAGTGGTCGGCGTTATTTTTCTTTATATTATTCTGGTGCTGCTTGTGCTTTCACATATGCTTAACGATCTGTTTGTTCCGACAATCAATGGATTGCTGACTGCCGCAAAAGTGACCAGTGAGGGGCGAGAGGTAGTTATAGAGAATGATTTTGATAATGAGCTTGCCCATTTGACTGGTGAATTCAACGTTATGAGTCACCAGATACGTGAACGCGAGCGTCTCGAAAGATTTATATCGCGCGAAGCAGCTATGGCTATTGCCTCAGAAAGCGTCAGTATGCAAGAAATGCGCCCGCAAAAAGTAAAGCGCAGTATTTTGTTTGTTCATATCAAGCAGTTTACACAACTTGATGCGCAACTGACTCCTGATAAACTTATGAACTTGCTGAATATGTGGTTCCCTTTTGTAGAAAGCTTTGTAGAAGAGCAAAAAGGCCAGGTTGATAAATATATTTCTGATGCTGTAATGGCGGTTTTTTCTGATTGCCAAAAAGAAACTGCTTTTATAGACAGTGCTGTTGCTGCCTGCTAGGCTGTTATTGCTTTAAAATGTGCGTTGCCCGCTTTTAATAATAGATTGCGGGAAAATGGCCTGCCTGAGCTGGCATTTGGCGCGGGCATTTCAACCGGCGAGGTTATTTCTGGCCGCATTGGGTCTTACTCTGGCAGGCTTGATTTTACTGTTATTGGTGACCATGTTAATCTTGCCGCACGTCTTGAATCAATGTCTCATTTTGATGAGAGCAGTCACATTCTTATAGATACTGCCACCTGTGAGGCCGTATCTCATATCTGCAAAACCCTTTCTCATGGCGAAATCAAAGTAAAGGGCAAGTCTTTGCCTGTTAAAACATATGAAATCATCTTCTGAAATATTTAATCTGCGTGTTGGGCGAAGCTGGCTTGTAAAGGTCGCGCCCTTGCTGCTATGGTTTCTTGCTTTTTTTATGCCGGTTTTTGTTGGCAGATATATTTATCTTGATTCGACAGCTCGTCAGCATGAGCAGGCTGTTGCAAGTGCAAGGCATCAGCTTATGACAAAAGCAAGAGAGATAGAAGGCATGCTGAATCCTGAAAAAATTATAAGGGAAAATCTTGCTTTGTCGCAGCTCGAGCGTGCCTATTCTTATTTTTTTAATTCTGGCGACATGAGCCTGTTGCAAAAAAACAGTCTTATAAAAAATCTTCCGAATTTTGATTGCGAAATAAATGATGAGCTGAAAAAATTTAGTCATTGGCTTTTGCAGAATGCACGAATTAAGCCTTTCTTTATTCTAGCGACCGACGAAGACCCCGCAAAATGCGCTTTGTATATCGATGAAGAAAAGGCTGATTCAGAACGATTTCTGGCGCTTTATGCATCGGAATTTTCGCGAATATGCCGATTTTTAAATGAACGGTCGCAATATCTGCTCGATGAACCTGACACGTACCACTATCTCGAAAAAATTGCTTTTTTTCGTGATTTTTTTGGCATCTTTCATTATTTTAACAGCCATTTCTGGCGCGTTGATAGTTGCTTTGCCGGGCATTACAATGAGCATCTCTATCTTGTAACGATGCGCCCGCCAGCCGCAAAGGGCTCTGGTAAAAATATTCTGGTTGGTATTTTAATTAGTCGTCTTTCGCAACGTGCTATTCTTCAGCATATTTGCAGGGTAACTTCTACCGATGAGATAAGGGTCAGTTTTGGCACCGCAAAATCACGTGAGTTGCCAATTTTTTATGCAGACCGCGATTCTTTGTCTCTTACGGTAGATTTGCCTGATACATTTCGTATGCTTTTTCGTTCTGGTGTGGCTGAAAATAAAGACAACAAATTTGTTTTGCATCTGGAGATCTCGAATAAAGGCAATCCGCAACATTGTGGCAGCGTTTTGCTCAACCTGGCACAATATTTATTGCTTGCTGTCACGTTTCTGCTGGCGGCAGGCATGGCGATGGGGCGTTTCGGCCACGGGGGGAGTCTTGCCAGAGTCGTTATGATTGCGTTTTTTGCCGGAATGTTTCCGGCGCTGGCAGGTTTTGCATGGCTTGGAGTGTCTTATACGCAGATCAGTCATGATATTGAAGCTCAGCGTGTGATTCAAGCGATCAGGCAGAAACTCAAAGAAGGCGAGATTGCTTTTGAGCTGCAACGCAATCGCCAACAGCTTTTTATGGCTTATCTCGCCAGAGTGTTTCAGGGTATGTCGACCGATCGATGGGGGGATTATGTAAGGCGTTTTTTTGCAGATGATTCTAAGTCGACTTTTAAAGCGCATTTTTGTAATTTTTATCTTTTTTCTGACCTGGGTCGTGAATATTTTCGGGGTCAGTCGCCGGGCGAAAACTTTCGAAGAAATGAGCTTCCCAACACTTTTGCGGGGCCTGCACGTCATCTGATGGTGCAGGCTGGAGCTTTTGAGCATCTTTCGGCGGCTGAGCGACAGAGAATCTCTCAGGTCGCAGATTTTTCGAGTGGGGTTACAGAAGAGCTCGTAGAAAAGCCTTTGCTT
>SABV01000365.1 GCA_009928855.1 Erysipelotrichia bacterium
GATACTTCCAGCCCGGATTAAGAAACCCAAGGACAAAGCCAAGGCAGAAATCGGCGTTCAGCTTGTGCAGCGCTGGTTGCTGGCAAAACTTCGCCACAGGCGATTTAGCAGCATAGCCAGCCTCAACAGCGCCATTCGTGAACTTTTAATTACAATAAATGACAGACCGTTCAAAAAGCTTGAGGGAAGTAGGCGCTCGATCTTTGAAAGCCTCGAAAAGTCTGCCCTGGCACAGCTGCCAGCTGCTGCATATGAGTTCGCAGCTTGGAAGATGGCCAAAGTAAGCATTGATTATCATGTGGAATTCAAAAAGTTTTTCTACAGCGTCAGCTGGAAAGAAGTCCATCAGAAGGTTCGCATGCGGGTAACCGGAACAACCGTTGAAATCTTCAAGGACGATCAACGCATTGCTGTTCATCTGCGAAAATACACCGGTGACAGGTATTCAACGCTTGAAGAGCATATGCCTCCTCAACATAAGTTTATGAAATGGCAACCAGGCAAACTCCTGTTTATGGCTGAAAAAATTGGAGAGCCGGTCAAGAGCGTCATTGAGGAAATATTTAAGGCCCGTCCACACCCGGAACAAGGTTTCAGGTCAGCACTCGGCCTGCTGCGTCTCGGTAGAATTCTGGGTGAAGAAAGACTGCTTAATGCCTGCAAAAAGGCCATAGATATCGGATCGCCGAAATACAAAAGCGTTAAAGCGATTCTGGAAAGTGGGCAGGACAGATGCATCTCTGACAAAGACGATAACAGGCAGCTGCCGAAACATGAAAACATTCGCGGCAAGGCTTACTATCAGACAAAGGAGGAAAGCGACGATGCTGCTGCAACAAACCATTGACGCTCTGGCGAAACTTAAACTCAACGAGATGATCAATGCTCTCAAAGAACAGGAAGGCAGTCAGGAATACCAGGAACTGAGCTTCCTTGAGCGTCTGGGTATTCTTGCTGACAGACAGCTTATTCATCATGAAAACCGTTCACTGGCGGCAAGACTCAGAGCAGCAAAACTCAGACATCAGGCATCTTTCGAAGACATTGATATGAAAGCTTCCAGAGGCCTCAGCCGCGCACAAATCCTCGAACTTGGAACCTGCCGCTGGGTCAAAGAACACGACAATCTCCTGATAATAGGCCCTACAGGTGCAGGCAAAACATGGTTGGCGTGTGCTCTTGCTGAAAAAGCATGTCAGGCAGGATTCTCGGTGCTCTACCATCGCCTGAGCAAACTGCTTTATGAACTCGCCATTAACAGAGGAGAAGGCAAATACCTGAAAGCTCTGCAGGCCATTTCAAAGGTCGAAATACTGATTTTAGATGACTGGGGGCTTGAGCTGTTGAATCGAGACCAGAGGCATGATCTGCTCGAAATTCTTGAAGATCGCCATGGTAGGAAATCTACTATTATTACCAGTCAGCTGCCCACTGATGCATGGCACCCATTCATCGGAGAAGAAACCTTCGCGGACGCCATTATGGATCGACTGATACATAATGCTCAAATCCTGAATTTAAAAGGAGATTCAATGAGAAAAAAAAGAATAAACAAGACTGAGACCTAATCCGGCACCCTGTGGTAAAATTTAACTGTGCACGTCATTCTGTTCCGTAAAGTGGCCGGATTAAATCAGAATCACCTGCCGGATTTTTCAGAATACTTACTTCTATGTGAGACTTGATCTTTTCCAGGTGTGGGGTGAGCAGAGATGGTCTCTTTGTATCGTATGCACCATGAACGGCACTGAAGCCTGGTTTTAGATAACATGCAACTGTGCCTGGATCCATTTCTAGTTCTTTTGCAATATCAGTCTTTGAAAAACCCTTGCTCCGCAGCTCTTTTGCAGCATTAATTTTAGCCTGTTTCCGTGCCGTGACTGCGTTATGCTTTTTTGTGAGCTTGTCATCCATCATGCTTTTTCTTTCTTCTATTGTCTTGGCTTGGAGCTTTGCAAACGTTCGAGAATCAAGCTTGAGGTGCTTACATATCTTCGTTTTACACCACCCCTTAGCCTGAAGAGCCTCCATTTTTTCTGCTTTTGATTTGAGTGTCAGCATGTTGGTGGCTATTACATTCTCCTCTGCCCCGATCTTCTTATTTGCATCTTCAGAATCTCTAAGTTCTGGTATTGATAAGAGAACCTTGTTTTTGAAATAGCGTTTCAAAAAGGCACTGCAATAATCAGTGAGGTTTTTTAACAGATGGAATCTGTCGCTGATCTGTAAAGCATTTGGTAGAGCCGATTCAATTGCCTTGCGATAAATTATAGAACCGTCACGGGAAACGATTTTTATATTGGGAAAGGTGCCCAGCCAAGCTTCCACGTCTTTGCGATCCCTTGAGGAGATCAGATCGACAATCTTATGCTTTTCAATATCGACCATTACGGTTCCGTAAGACTTGCGTTTTTTGAGAGCAAAATCATCAATGCAGACTGTGGAAATGCTCTCCTTATCAACGTTTGGTTCCCCTTTTTTTTAACAACTCACATATTGTACTTTTTCCGACATTAACAATATTCCGTTTAAGTTGAACTGAAGCCGCTATTGAGCTGCAATTTAAGGCCAGGCTCACA
Organism: Erysipelotrichia bacterium; assembly: GCA_009928855.1. Classification (GTDB taxonomy): domain Bacteria; phylum Muiribacteriota; class Ozemobacteria; order Ozemobacterales; family Ozemobacteraceae; genus Rifleibacterium. The sequence goes on from SABV01000365.1 coordinate 2,580, forward strand.
ATTTCCTCTTCCAATCGATTGGTCTTTTTGGCTTTCGATACGATAAAATCGAAACATTCAGCAAAGGTGTTTTTTTTACAGTATGGATTCTGGCAAAAAAACTTTCTGTTCTTCAGTATTACTAAGACCTTCTTATCAGAGATCGGTAAATCCTGAAAACTTCGCTCGTAGTTAGAATGAATACTTGATGAAACATGGCCGCAATATGGACATTTGGCTCGTTTTCTCTTGGATGTGGCAGCAAGGAAGATAGTGTCACCTTGAATTTTGTGATTCACGTATAACAGATTTTTATCAAGAAGCTTTAAAATTCTATGCACGGTCGTTTCCTATCGTTGATTTTTGGCCGTGCAAACATAGTACACTTTTGCAATTAATTCAACTAACTCTGGAAAGAACCGAATTTATATTACCATTTACAATTTCCGATGGTTGGCGAAGTGTACACAGTTAGCCAGCCACTTGCAATAGCAGAAAGATTCCCTGCAACGTCTGCCGCAACCAGATCATATAACCCTTCAGCCACGGAAGGCACGGTAACCGTATATGGAGTATCAGCCAATGCGCTATCTTTTGCGAGAAACGCCATATTTCCGGCAATGGCGGCGTCGATGTCTGCCTGAGTTGCTGCAATTCTGCCATTATTAATAGGGGTAATCAGGGTATCAGCC
>SABV01000366.1 GCA_009928855.1 Erysipelotrichia bacterium
GAAGTGGTCGGCGATCACGTTGAATTTTATCAGGCAGAAAAACGTAAGGAAGCCCTTAAGCGCCTGCTTAAATCTGATGATACCATCGGCACTATCCGCCTGAAGATGCTTGCAGTATGTGCTGGCAGTGAACCGAGACTCGACAGTATTCTTGAGAGCCTGCTGCAGGAGCGCTCTGAAGACGGTAACGAAAAATACCGGCTTATCTGTCGTTGCGGCCTCGACAAGATTTTATGGGAGCAGGCCAAACGCCAATTTGACTACGAATCAGACGAAAAAAGCCCCAGGGACTTCGCCATCAGAATCTTCGCCGACTGCTTCGAAATGGCCATCAACCCTGGAAGATACTGGGAGACGCGAAAACGCGACCGCGAAGAAAGAAAGCCGAATTCGCGTATGGCGCCGGAAATTCAGGTTTTTCTCAACCGCTGGAAAGACAGCCGTAGGTTTGCCTCAGGGTTCGAAAAGCTCTCGCAGGAATGTTCCGACCTTCTGAACATCGAAAAAGAGCTGCTGCCACTCGATTTTCGCAAGCTTGTTGAGATCGACTATTTCAATCTTATCGACCGCAAAATCATCAGCGATCTGATCAGAGATGTGGTTAAGGGCACGGTCAACAGTGCGGATGTTTCTTCATGGGTAAGACAGCGCCGGCATTGTTACTGGTATGAGAAGTATCGAAATATCTACGAAGCTGTTGATTACGCCTGCCGCTTCAAGCAGCAGCTCGGTGAAAGCAATCTGAAAATCGAGAAGCCGGAAGACGCGGTAAAAAGTTACTGCCAAAGCTGGTACAAGCTCGATCAGCATTATCGGAAATTCGTCTTTCATGTTAGGAAGGCCAGCCAGGCTACCCTCCTGAGCGAACTGGCAGACCAGATCGAAAACCTTTATGTCAACAACTACCTGCTCAAAGTGAACGACAACTGGCAGGAGCTGTTAAATAAAGCCAGCCGCTGGTCCGTTAGCGGCATAACCTCTCAGGCTGGTTTTTTTGATCGCTGGGTAAAGCCCTTTCTGCAGAAAGACAAAAAGGTTTGCGTCATCATCTCTGACGCCTTTCGTTACGAGATCGGCCAGGAACTGCTTAGCCTGATCTGCCAGGAAGATCGCTACACCGCCGAACTGGACGAAGCACTGGCAATGTTGCCCAGCTATACCCAGATGGGAATGGCGGCGACTCTGCCGCATAAAGAGCTGGCTATTGCCGAAAACGACACAGGCTCGGTTCTGGTTGATGGCCAAAGCTCACAGGGCAAGGCTAATCGCGATAAAATTCTCGAAAAAGCCGTTTCTGGCGGAGCTACCGCCATTAAGGCCGAAGATCTTATTAAGCTCAAGAACGACGAATGCCGCACTCTTTTCCGCGACCATAGCGTTGTTTATGTTTACCATAACCGGATCGACGCAACCGGCGACAAACGCGAAACTGAAGATCAGGTGTTTGAAGCTGTCGAAGAGACACTCGACGAACTGATAAAACTGATCAAGAAATTAACCGGTGCCAATGCCAGCAACCTTTTGGTGACTGCCGATCACGGTTTTATTTATCAGAACCGGCCAATCGATGAAAGCGATTTTGCTGGTTGCGAGCCTTCCGGCAAACAGATTCTGTTCAAGGACCGCCGTTTCGTGCTTGGACTGGGGCTGGAAGAAACCGTCGGCCTGCGAAGTTATAAATCGTCAGAGCTGGGCTTGAAGGGCAAGGTAGAAGTGCAGATACCCAATTCGATCAACCGTCTGCGGCTCAAGGGATCTGGCAGCAGGTTCGTGCATGGCGGCGCATCGCTGCAGGAAGTAATTATTCCCGTAGTTAAAATCAACAAAAAGCGCCAGAGCGATGTCTCTATCGTAGATGTCGAAATTCTACGGGGTGCCAGCACAATAATTTCTTCCGGTCAGCTGGCGGTAGTGTTTTACCAGAGCCAGCCAGTGGCAGAAAAACTGCAGGCGAGAAAGCTCCGGGCCGGCATTTATACCGAGAATGGCGAACTGATATCTGACAGTCATGATCTGATGTTTGATCAGGTTTCGACCAGCCCACGTGACCGCGAACTGCATGTTCGCTTTGTTCTTTCGAGAAAAGCCGACGCGGTGAACGGCCAGGATGTTATTCTCAAGCTCGAAGAAAAACTGGAAGAAACCACAGTTTATAAAGAATACAAGTCTCTGCGCTATACGGTGAGGCGGTCATTTACAACGGACTTTGATTTTTAAAGGGCGGGTTAATCTATGAACACTCTCGATCAGAAGATAAACGACTTATTTCAGGGCCTGGTTGTTCGCAAAGATCTTGTTAAGGCTGTCAGAGGCAATGCCGTCGTGCCATCTTATGTTCTCGAATACCTTCTGGGCCAGTATTGCGCGACCAGCGACGAAGCTTCGATTCAAACCGGCATCGAAACCGTCAGGGAAATATTGCGAAAGCACTATGTTCATCGCAGCGCAGCCAATAAAATTCGCTCGGAAATCGGCCGTAACGGCAGACTGAAGATTATCGACCGTATCGAGGTTGATTTTATAGAAAAAGACGGTGGTCGACATGAGGCAAAGTTTGAAAATCTGGGTATCAGCAAGGTGCTTGTCGATGCAGATACGGTAAAGAGAAACACCAAACTGCTCGTCGGCGGGGTCTGGTGCATAGCCGATCTGGAATTCATACCCAGTTTGTATAATTCTTCTATCTGGATTAGATATCTTTAATTTTTGTGGATCTTGCCCTTCAGCCATTACTAGTCTAGGACTAGAGTTATGAACAATAAAAGGCACTTTAGCTGACGTAGATAATAGAGTCTCATCAATCTCTATAAACTTAGCTGATTCTTTTAGATAATTAATCTTTTTACTCATTTTCTAGTGAAAGGCGACATAGAATGTTTTACTTAGAAAATAATTGCAATAACCCATATTACAATTTAGCGCTGGAAGAGCACATTCTCCGTGCTAGTAATAAATTGCCTTTATTTTTTATCTGGATAAATAGCCCTTCCGTAATAATTGGACGATTTCAAAACACAATCCAAGAAATCAACTTAAGCTATGCTAATGATAATTTTATTAACGTTGTTCGGAGAAATTCTGGTGGTGGTGCTGTTTATCATGATTTGGGCAATATAAATTATTCATTTATTATAGCAGCTTTTATTGGGATGGGATCGGTTTTCGGACTTGCTGCGGTTGCGGATCAGTTTGCTTTGATTTACTATGGAGAAGAGTTTGCTATTTTGCTACCTGAAACTAACGCT
>SABV01000061.1 GCA_009928855.1 Erysipelotrichia bacterium
AAGTGTTATATTTGGTGCTGCTGAATGATAAGGCTGATGATTGCAGATAAAGGGGGGCAAAAGTGGACGGAAAAGCAAGAGCAAATGTAAAACCGGGGCAAACTGTCAAAATCATACTGAAACAGGACCAGCGCACCGGCAAGTTGACAGAAGGCATTGTGCAGGATATTTTAACCAATTCGTCGTCGCACCCCTATGGCATAAAAGTTCGTCTGACCAGCGGCGAAGTTGGCCGAGTGCAGGAAATCTGCCCGGCAAAATAAACATAGTCTCTGGACTGAGATTTTTCTACTTCGGGGGTTGCAGTTGCCATTTGCTGCCGGCGGCGTCGAGAGTCAGGCTGACGGTTTTTCCTGGTTTCTCGATGCCATCAACAACTGAGACCTGGTCAAAGCTGGCGACTGTTTCAGATTTCCAGATAAAATTCTGCGGCCCCCAGACCTCAGGTTCTGACTCGTATTCAAGAGCCAGGTCTCCTTTTTCAACGCGAAAAATTCTAATACCGTTAAAATCATAAGCGGCGGTGACATCAAAGCCGGCAACTGCAAGTCGGGTGCGCTGTGGGGAAAAGATTGGCCGGTCACCGAGATTGAATGTGCGTCCCGAAGCAGAATTGACAACAAAATACTCGGCGCCTTCATACAGCTGCACATGGATAAGAAAAAGGCCTTCAGGCTCAATGAAGTCGATACAGTAATACATTGTGTATGATTCACCATCGCTGTCGTCATTGACAAGTTCAATGCCTTTACCCTCGGCGCAGTGCAGTTTAAGCGTGTGTTTTAACCGGGTTACTTTTGTCGGAAACTTCTTCAATATAATCTTTTCGCTCTGCGCAGGTTCATTGTCTACGAAATCATCTGAGCTTACCAAAGCATCTGAGGCTTTATCTGCGGTTTTTGCATCGAATGGTTTAATGAACCCTCCAAAAACCCAGCCGGTCTTGCCATTAACTGAAACCTTTAACCAGTTGTCTTTTATGCCCTCAACCGTTTCGCAAGGCCCCGATTTATCAAGTATTTCAACCTTTGTGCCATTTTTAAGCCGTGCCAGCAGTTTTCCTGTTTTTGCAGGTTGTTCACGCAGATTCAGCCCGCCTGCAGTGTTTATTATACCGGCTTCCCCGGCTGGCAAAATTCCCGGATGCAAAAGAAGCAAAAGCAGAAACATCTGAAAAAGCGATTTAATAATTACGGGAAATGCTCTGGCCATTGTTGATTCTCCGATGCTGATCTGATTTTTATAATAACACGCGTGGTTATGCCAGATGGTTACTTAAACCACATTTTTTTGGGGAAAATTCTCAGCGATAGTTGATGCTTCGTTGAGAGTCAGCAATGCAGAGCGCACCTGATACTATTCAAGCATCTGTAATCTGAAAATGTTTTAGCGAGAAAGAAGATTGTGCTTTTTCAGCTTATAGATAAGGTTTCTTCGGCTCATCCCGAGATACTCTGCCGTTTTTACACGGTTTCCATCAAATAATCCGAGTGCTTCCATGAGAGCTTTTTTTTCGGCATTTTCAAGTGTACCGACGCTACTGACAGAACTGCCATGGTTTGCAGCATTCAGGCCATGCAGGTTTTCTGGCAAAAGAACGCCGGTTTCACAAAGCAGAACTGAAGCCTCGATTACGTTTCCAAGTTCTCTGATGTTGCCGGGCCAACCGTAAGACAACAATACACTTTTTACCTCTGGGCTGAAAACAACAGGGTCTCTGCCAAATTTATGCGATGCTTCTGTGGCAAATCTTTCTGCCAGAAAAAGCAGATCTTCTGGACGTTCGCGCAAAGGAGGAATATGGATAGTGAAAACAGAAAGTCTGTAATAAAGGTCTTCGCGAAAACTGCCGATCTGGCATTGCTGTTTAAGATCGCGATTAGTTGCGGCAATCAGGCGTGCGTTAAATCTGACAATCTGCGAACCACCCACACGTCTGAACTCCTTTTCCTGAAGAGCCCGTAAAAGCTTTGGTTGCAGGCTCAACGAAATCTCGCCAATTTCATCAAGAAAAAGCGACGAATTATCTGCCTGCTCAAATTGCCCATATTTTCGCTCGACGGCCCCGGTAAAAGAGCCCTTTTCATGGCCGAACAACTCACTTTCAAGAAGAGTTTCGACAATGGCCGCGCAGTTGACAGAAATCATATGTGCTGCAGCCCTTTTGCTGTTCAGATGTATGAACTCTGCCATACGCTCTTTGCCTGTACCTGATTCACCCGTGATCAGAACGGTCACATCAGTGTCAGCAACCTTTGCCGCAGTTTCAAGAAGTTTTTTCATTACCGGAGAGGCGCAGGGAAAAGGCTCAACCGACCTGCGTGCGCTGACAACCTGCTTTTCCTGCTTCTGCAGACGATTCAGATCAATTACCCGGCTGATGGTTACCACCAGGTCATCAATATGCGGCAATGGCTTGGTCAGATAGTCCGAAGCCCCTTCCTTAATTGCTTCAACAGCGGACGGAATAGAACCATAGGCTGTCAAAAAAACTACCGGCAAACCCGGAATCGAAGAATGCAGACGCTTCATCAGTTCACGACCATCCATACCGGGCATGATCAAATCAAGAACAGCAGCATCAACAGACCTGCGTCCGATAATTTCGAGAGCTTCATGGCCGGCTGCGGCAGCAATAACCTCATAACCTGCATCAACAAGCACTGCAGAAATCATGGTGCGAAAGGAAGCTTCATCATCAACAATCAGAATTGTAGCCTTGCTGTCTTTCTTCATTTTTCTTCTGGCCTGTTCAGTATCAATTCAGCAATAATTGTTTTGTCAGGGCCATTGTATAAACGCAACTGCCCTCCCATAGATTCGGCAAGTTTAAGGCTTATCGGCAGACCAAGGCCATAGCCTCTTGTCTTTGAAGAGACGAAAGGTTCAAAAATATCTTCAAGCTGCTTTTCTGACATCGGGTCGCCTTCATTTATTACTCTGACAAAAATCTTTGAAGCACTTTGCCTGATTTCAACCTTTACCAGCCCTTCTGGTAAAGAAGCATCTGCAGCATTACTGAGAAGATTAAGCATTATCTGTCTTACTCCATTTTCATCAAGCATGGCAATTAGATCTGCATCAGAAAAATCACAATGGATAATCAGCTTTGGATGTTTGCTCTTAAACAGCTCAACAGCTGCCATAACAGATTCTTCAATTTTTTTCATAACAATCTGGCATTGCAGCGGTCTGGAAAAATCGAGAATACTGCCTGTAAGAGAATCCAGACGAAAGGTTTCCTGTTCGATAGTCTGCACCATGTTTCTCTCATCGGAATCCGCCATTTTTTTATAAAGAAACTGCGCGATTCCTCTGATTGCACCAAGCGGATTTCGAATTTCATGCGCCAGTCGTGCCGACATTTCACCGATAGCCGCAAGACTCGATTCTTTCTGCATCTGCAGCTGAAATCTGATCATTCTTCTCTGCAGAATTATTACGACACCCCACAAAAGAGTAAGCACAAGCCAGACCATTGGCCACAGCCACTTCTGATATACCAGTGGGCGAACGAGTTCTGAATTAGAGCTGTTGAAGACGAAAACAAGGTTGAATCTGTCTTGACGCGAATCAAAATTCACCGAACTGTTCACGCTGTTTTCAGGGCGCATCCACCGGGGCCCTCTGCCCGAACCTGAGCCACGACCACCTCCCGGATGTCCTGCTGCATCGCCTGACCCACCAGGCCCAAAAAAACGGCGATAAGCAGAATTTCTATCATCAAGAACAATTGCACCCGTGTCCAGCGGCAAAACCTCCAGCGGAAAAACAAAACCGGCATCTCTGGAATAACTTGCCAAAATGCTGTTTCCTTGCATAAGCGCGGCAGCCTGCACTTCTGAATCTGACTTAACAAGCATGGCCAGCTCAGAAGGCTTCTGTAAAAGATCTCCGGGAGAAAGGGGACCTTCATGAATCAATCTGGAATATATTTCTTTGCCTTCCCGTTCGGCAGCCCATTGTCTGAGAGGAGCTATCTGCGCTGAATTCCAGCCGGACAGAAGAAATGCAACAAGACCAGAAACAGCCACAATTACCGGCGTCAATGCCAGAAGCAGCTTTTGCCAAAACCCGAATCGCACCGCAGACCCTGAAATGTCTCTGTTAAAACCGTCTTTATTTATCATGCTTGTTATTCCTGTAATTATACTACCCTGCCAGATCTACAGCAATTTTTATTCCAGAATGTGACATATTACTCAGAATGTCTGAAATACAAAAAATCAAAAAACTTCTGACAGAAGAAGATGCAAAATGCTGCACTTTTCATGGTGCAAAATCCTGCACTTGATTTTGCATAAACATGACATTCACATAGTCATTCGACCTCGTCTCGCACTTCTGATCTGCCTTTTATGATTCAAACGATATTTTGGCACGATGGTTGCTGATATGTTTTTGCCCACTAAATCAACGGAGGTTCTAACTTGAAACAACTTTCTCTTTTCGTTGCTATGATGATCGTAATGGCTCTTTTCACAGGCTGTGCCGGCACCGACTCATCTTCAGACACGGCATTTACTCCCCCTGATGAAGAAATCGCGGCAGTTGAAGCCAGTCTGCTGGTAGACAGAACTCTTGCAGCTTCAATTATCAGCCAGGAAGAAGAACTGAGCCTGCGTGCAGCAACAGGCGTATATGGTTCAAAACGCTACCGAAACCGTAATTACCAGGTTGAAGGTGCCGGGCAGGGCATGGCTCTAAGAAGGGGTGACGGTTCCTGTTCTGCAATTGTAACTGCTGACGGCATCACTATGGGAACTGAGCAGTGCACGGTTGAAAGACTTGCATCAGGAGCATTGAAGATAACCCGTGGAAACGGCACTATAATTGAAACGCCCGCCTTTTCTGCAGACAGCGCACCTGAATCGATAATTGTTGACGGAGTTGAATGGCAAATTAGCTTTGGCTCAACAGAAGGTGCGCCTCTGGCAACACTTAAAAACAGCCGTTCAGGAATGATTCTAACAATCAACGAGCAAGAAGATGGCAGTCTGACCATTGTAAGAGACAATTCTGAAGTGTATCAGGGTCGTTGGGCAGCAGATGGTGATCTGGAATTTAGCGATGGCAAGGGCCAGAAAAAAAGATATCGCTACGGACGTAACAGGTAATTACCTGATTAAATTTTAACGGAGGTAGTCCTATGAAAAAACTCAGTATCGTTTTAATCGTAACAATGATGCTCGGACTTGGTGTTGTTATAGCTCAAACCTCATCAACAGATGCGACTCAAAACTCAAACACTGCTATAAAAGGCTCAACTACTCTTCAAAAGCCAGCAATATGCACTGGTGAAGGCAGAGGCTATGGTGATGGCACCAAACCGCGCCCAAGAGATGGCACAGGCTTCGGAGCAAAATCAGGCAACCGCCAGAAACGCAATGCCGTGCTTGGACATGGCAAAGGCAATGGCAATGGTCTAAAAAATGGCCTGGGCAAGCATCAGTGTCTAAATAACTGTCAGGCAGGCTGCAAAAAAACTGGCCCTGGCAGAGGAAATGGCATGAGACTTCAGCAACGCTTCGGCTCAGGCCAGTGCAAAACTGCGACAGTCGCGTCTGATACTTCCACAGCAAAATAATATTTCTAAAAAAACAGTGCTGCCAGAATATATTTTCTGGCAGCACTGTTTTTTGGCGGCACCCAACGAAGAAAGATAAATCGTGCGTAGCTGTAAATTCTCAGCAAAATTGACCTGAAAAATGGGGGCTGTTTTTCTCAGATATTTTTACAAAGCCTGACTAGGCTGTGATATTTGACTTTTGTGGGGCGGCATGGGCATACAGAGCATTTAAGAGGCGACCATCGATGATCAAAAGGCCCGAGAAAATAAGGAGCATGCCGATGATGTCGTTGGCTTTGAGGGTTTCGCCGAGAATAATATTGCCAAGAATCAGGGCACTGACCGGAATCATAAGAGTTACCAGTATAGCGTTGGTGGCACCGGCGGTCGCGATGATGCGAAAATAAATGATGTAAGCAATGCCGGTGCAAAAAATGCTGAGCATGGCAATTGCGAACCAGGTAAGAGGGGCCAGCGATAAAAGATCAGGGCAACCACCGCTCAACAGACCGGGGCTTAACAAAAGTACTGCGCCAAGCAGACTGACGGCAGAAACCATGGTTGAAGAAATATTGCGAAAACGGCGTGCATATATGCCTGAAATAGCGTAGTTAAAGGTTGCTCCGAGTATTGCCATCTGGGCCATGCCCGCCAGAACGATACCATTGCTTAAAGAAGACCAGACCATCACTACGATTCCGGATATGCCGGCAAAGACGCCAACGACCTTACGCGTGGTCAGCTTTTCGTCGTCAGTCCAGAAATGCGCGAGAATCATGACAAAAACAGGCGAAGTGGCATTTAAAATCGAAGCGGTGCTGCTGTCGACATGCTGTTGCGCCCAGGTTATCAAATAAAAGGGCAACCCGGTGTTGATAACTCCCAAAAAGCCAATAGACAGCCAGTTTCGCCACCCAACAGGAAAAGGCAACTTCATCAACAGACAGATGCAGACCATAACAGCAGCTGCTATGGTCAGGCGCACATAAATGAGCCAGAAAGGCGGCATCTCACGAAGCGCGATCTTGATAAACATGAACGCGCTACCCCAGATCACCGATAGAAGTATCATCCAAAGCCAGTCACGGGTTCGCATAAGTTTTTTTCCGTGGCTGATAATACACTAATGACAGCCAAAAGTGGAAAATAAATTAAGAGATCTATTTGCTTGCGCGCCCAAAAAAGCATAGATTTAGAGAAAATACAGAGAATAAAAAATGTGAGGTACAATATGCGCACACACACAAGAATGCTTGCCATCGGTTTGATACTGGGTTTTGCCGGCATCTGTTCGACTGCCACGGCAATCGATACTGCGGCTTTAAAAAATACTCTTGAGGGGCTTTGGCGCGATAAACTCAAGGGAAAAGTGAGCGAGAAGGCTGGTGCCCTGACCAATATTACAGACTTTATCAGCAAAGGCATCAGTGCGTCGCTGGTCAATTTTGACCCCGACAACCGAACGATTTCATTTTCGCCGATGTTTCTGCAGTTGGCAGCTCAGACTGCTCAGCAATATCTGACCGGCTTCAAAAAATTCTCGCTTGAGCCACACGACGACCGCCTGTCGTTTGACATTGAATTTGCCGAAGGCTCAAAAGTCGCGATGGACTTTGTTCCGCAACATATCGAGCTTGATGTTAACGAATTTTCAATCGTCGGCCTGATACCCGGCGGTATCAAACTGGAACAGGCCGAAAAGGCAGCAACCGGGCTCGCCGGCTATCTCGACGCGTTTCTCGGAGTATCTGAAAAAGTGGGCAAACTGATGAAAAACGTCACCTTTGAAGGTGACACCGTTCGCCTGAGCAGGCCTTACCAGGCGTCAGTATTCGGCCGCGCCATGAGACCCGATGAGGGATCAACCGCGAGCGCCGGCGCAATGCCATTTAAAATGGAAAACGGCTGGCTTAAAATGTCGCTGCAGAACAGCGGATCAAAAATAGACATATGGCAGATGACCCTTAAAATGCTCGCAGACAGGCTGCAAAAATCATCTTCGCTTACCGACAAATAAACGATTAGTTCGACTTATAGCAAAAAAATTCTCACGGCAAGGCCGCTTTAAGCAGGCAAAGCTTCTTTTCTATTTCGGGGAAGGTCGCTTCGCATGGCCCGGGTTTTTCGACGTCTGCTGCCCCGGCCGCCATGCCGAGCAGGGCCGACTCAAGAATGCCCATTCCCAATTTTCTGCCGTAAATCAGCCCGGCAAGGGTGGCGTCTCCGCAACCAACCGACGAAACTTCATGCGCCGAGGCCGGGTGCAAAACGTAAGTTTTATGGCCATCCCACAGAAACACATCGTTTTTGCCGTCTGTCACCATTGCTCCCCATATTTTGCGAGTAGCGAGACAAGATAAATAATCTGAGCGCTGCGACTCAATGAACGGGTCTAAACCGAAAGTTTCAATTGCTTCGTCGCGGTTATGCTTGAGAAAAAAGCCACCTACGATGCCAGCCTGGCGCAAAGCCTCACCACGAGCATCGACATAGACTTCACCGGCAAAATCCGACAACGCATGCAGAACCCGTCTGTAAAAATCAGCATTATGGCGCCCCGGAATCGAACCCGACATTGCAATAAAAGAAGCTGATTTTGCCTCAGCTTTTACCAGATCGAGCATATTCAAAACTTCGCTTTCGCAAAGCTCCTCGCCTTCTTCCATCCACCAGCGATGCCCATTACTCTCATCCAGAAGGTTTATTCCCATTCTTGTTTCAGATCTGCAAACAACAAATCTGCCGCAAATGCCCTGCTGTTGCAATTCTGCGATGACTTTGGCACCGTTGTTGCCACCGGCAAAAGTCAGAGCCAGAGCCGGGCGGCCAAGGGTTTTAAGCATTCTGGCGACATTTATGCCTTTGCCGCCGACAGTGCAAGGTATCTTAGGCAGACGAGTTCCATGATGCCGGCCGGAGTTCTGGTCGACAACGTGGTAATCGAGCAATGGGTTAGGCGTAATGGTCAATATCATGCAGATTCAATCCCGGTTTACTTTCGGAGGGGTTTAAAGTATCATTTTGTCATGCAAAAGAAAACATTTTCTTTACTGGTTTTTCATGGTTCGGCGCGCCACAGCGCTAATGAAGCAGCATTCTGCTTTGCTCAAAAGCTGCGAACAGGCGAAAATTGTGAGAATTTCGCTATCTGCTTTCTTAAAGGCGTGGTCCCGGAACTCCGCGAAGCTTTATCTGACGCGGTTAACGCCGGCTATCGCAACATAAAAGTGATTCCTCTGTTTTTGCTGCCCGGAGCTCATATAACCAGCGATATTCCTGATATAATCAGCGATTTTAAGGCATCTCACGACAAGGCTTCAGAGGTTTCAATCACTCTTTATAACTGCCTTGTAGACGACTTCAAATTTTTACAGCTTGTTGCAAATACCATAAGAACCGACTAATGAATACGGGCATCTCTCTAAGATCGCCTCTCCAACTACAACAAAAAGGCAATCCTTCATGAAAAATACTCAACCACTCAAAAAACTGCGAAGCAAAATCTGGCTTTCAGCAATAATTTCATTAGTATTGTTTGTCGCCGGAGCCGTCGGTTTTTACTTCGGATGGCAGCAGGTAAAAAAGCCGGTACTCGTGGTTCTTGCTTTTCATGGAGTAACTGACAAGCCCTCTTTTCCCTGGGAGATCTACCCTGACACTCTCGAAAATTTTTTGAGTCAGTTTAAACGCTATGACTATCTGCCGGTAGATCCGGTAAGCTTTAGCGAAATGTTTCAACATGGTTTCAGCAGCCGCAATTTTCTTCTAACCTTTGACGACGGCCTGAAGACTTCTGCCGAGACAATAAAACGTCTCTTTCGCGAACGTGGCATAAAATCAGTATTTTTCATTGTCACTGACTTAATTGGCAAACCCGGTTATGTCAGCGCTCAAGACATTTCTGAACTACAAAACAGTTTTGGTTGCCACATTGCTTTGCACGGAAAAAGACATTATGAAGTAACAAAAATCATAAACGAGGGGCATAACCTTACAGCTGAGCTTGAGCAGGCAAGAAAAGACCTGGGCTCAATCACCGGCAACAATATCGAATGGTATGCTTACCCATTTGGCGATTATAATGCGTCTGCCGCAGCCTGCATCGCTTCAACCGGCATCAAGATGGCTTTTACCATCGATGGAACCGACATCTCAGAAGCCTCCGACCGAATGCTCATACCCAGAGTCATGTATTTAAAAGGGGCAAAAGAGGCAGGAGAAGCTGATCCGGCAGACTGGACGCCGCCACGCTCAGCCGGCACCGGTTCGCTGACCATCACCTTGTCTATTCTGGTCGTTTTTTTCGGCATGAGCTGGCTTCTGAAAGCCATGATGTTTGCCAGAACCCTCAAACAGTCAGAAGGGGTTGAAAAGCAGGGCAACCTGTAAGCCGGGTTCTGTACCTCTTTTGGAGGCGTCGGTCATCTATCTGGGATCAGAGTTACCTCATGACCTCTAGCGACCTACCCGGGGTAGTAACGAAACGGGCCGTTTCATCCCCCTGTTTAGTCTTGCTCCGGTGGGGTTTACCAGGAAACGCTGTCACCAGCGCTCCGGTGCGCTCTTACCGCACCTTTTCACCCTTACCTGTGTCTTGCGACCATCGGCGGTATATTTTCTGATGCACTTTCCGTCCCCGGAAGATCTCTCTTCCGAAGCCTGGGTGTTACCCAGCACCATGCCCTGTGGAGCCCGGACTTTCCTCATCCTTGCGGACGCGACCGACCGGTTACCCTGCAATTTCAAACCTATTCAATCCGAACGTTTCTTCTGACTCCGGTAAGGCGCATTATCAGACCGGCCTTACCAGAGGGATACACTGGTTCTTTCTTTCGCCGCGAAAAACCGCATCTTTCGCAGGCATATATTTTTCGCTGCAATCCAAGAGTATTTTCTCCGGGCTCTTTAAGCACTTCACCAGTCACCTTTAGAGCCCCATTGCATCTTGGGCAGCGTTCTACGAAGAAAATAATATAAAAGAGAAACAGCCCGACAAGCAAGGCGAGCAGAATCTCTTTTGATGTCCAGAGAAAATTTCTGAGGCTGAATATTGTAGAATGCCCGGCAACACGCTGTTCATCTCTTTCAAGTTCGTCAAGCAACATTCTTTTTATTGCCCGAACACCTTCAAGAAAGCCAAGTCCATCGTTGTTAACCGCATTATTCGGCAATATCACCTGATTAAGAATTTTTTCGCCCATTTCTCTGGTAATAAGGTATTTCAGACCAATACCGACCCTAAGATGCACTTTGCCATGGGCAGCGCCCTCCGGGAGCAGAGCATAAATAAGAATACCTCTTTTATCCAGGCCAATAGAGCGGATCCATTCAGAAAAAAAAGTTTCGATCTGCGTCTGACCTTCGCCCAGGTTATCGATTCTGGCAGTTTTAATATGCACCCTGATCCGGGTTTTTTCTTCGATTTCGGTGCAATTGGCAACGATCTGAGCACGAAAATCTTCTTTTACAAGTTCAGCCCTGTCATCGATATAAACAGAAGCATCTACTGGCGCCTTTTTTTCGGCTGTCTGAGCAAAACCATAAAAAGCAACAAAGACAAAAACAGCCAGAAAAAGGCAACGATAAACGCGTGTAAATTTCATATCAATCCCGGAGGCCTGTCCAGTAGAGGAGCATTTCACAGTTAGAACACCTTTCGGCGTCTTCATGCGTAGCGAGCGAGCTAACAAAACCGGCCGGCAAACCCATTCCACAAGCGGGGCATGATGGATTCTCGATTGCATAAATAACCTGGCCGCGTTTTCGATGCCTCAGTTCTTCATATTTTTCGAGAATATCAGTCTCTATTTTGAGGCTGGCCTGAGAACGCTGAGTTTGAATGAGTTCTATTTCTTTTTTGATAGCGAGAACCTCATCAGTCACACGCACTTTGATCTGTTCGAGGTGTTCTTTGCGACCGGCGATAACCTTGGCGCCTTTTACGGTATCCTTTTCAAGAATCTCGATCTTTTCCATGTCTTCGAGAATTCTGGTTTCTGCTTCACCGGCTTTTTTGCGCATATTCGCCAACTCTTTGTCGAGAGCGGCATAACTGGCAGGTGCCAGACCGGCGCCCTGCATTTTCGCCTCAGAGTTTTTTATAAGCTGGCTCAGCTCATTGAATTCAGACTCATCTTTGCGCTTGCGAAGCTGAATTTTTTTAAGCAGAGCATGCTTTTTTTCGATCAACTGCGCATCTGCCTCTATGTCCTTCTGCATGCGCACAATTTTCTGTTTCTTTTCCTCGATCTGGTCTTTGGCTGCATCTATCTTGAGATCCAGTTCCTGGAGAGGAATCAGCGTTTTACATGGTATCACGGGCTACCTCATGCTTAAAGTTTTAACAAGCCAGTACATTAACAGAAGCCTTGCCCCGTGTCAATCACCGATAATTTTCCAAACAATGCCAAATTCTGCAATTGATGAGGGTTTTGCGGTTATTTACATTGACTTTGGAGACCGTTTAATGTTAGAATTCTTTTTCTCAATCTGCTGGAGGTAGTCATGGAGTCAATCCCTACAATTGCAATTATCGGTCGGCCAAATGTTGGCAAGTCATCTCTCATGAACAGAATAGTCGGTTATCGTCATGCCATAGTTGATCCGACACCTGGGGTAACCCGCGACAGAAACTATGCCGAAGCGAACTGGAACGGTCGACGATTCAACGTTGTCGATACCGGCGGTCTTGATCCTGACGATTCTCAACCACTGATGAAATCTATCAAGCAGCAGGTTGATTTTGCATTAAAAGAAGCAAACACAATAATTTTTGTCTGTGATGGGCAAGCAGGTCTGGCGCCAGACGACAAGCAGATCTTGAATTTTTTACGGCGTTACTGGTCACAGCATCCCATGTATGTGGTTATTAACAAGCTTGACAACGCCAACGACGAGACGCAGCTCGTAGAATTCTATGAGCTCGGCATCGACCCCTTATACCCGGTATCTTCAGTTCATGGGCACGGCGTTGCCGATCTGCTCGACGAAGTCGTCAAAGACATGCCTCGAAACGAAGTCTTCGAAGAAGAACCAGAAAGAAGCAAAGAAAAAGCTCTTGAGCGCATAGCCATAGTCGGCAAGCCTAATGTTGGAAAATCGCTGCTTTTCAATACTCTGATCGGCGAAAATCGTTCTATAGTAGACAATGTAGAGGGAACAACCCGCGACACAATCTTATTCAAGCATGTTCGCGGCGGAAAAACATACAATTTCATAGACACTGCCGGTCTGCGTCGACCTGATCGTGAAAAAGACGATGTCGAACAGTATTCAGTGTATAGAACTCTGGGCACCATAAAAAGAACAGATCTGGTCATACTGGTTATGGATGCATCAAGAGGTGGAATCACACATCAAGACAAGCGTATTGCCGGGCGCATAATCGACAGCGGTGCCGGGTGCATAATCGTATGGAACAAGTGGGACATTTCCAGTCACGATGAACACTTCTGGGCAGAACTGATAAAAAGCACCCGCGAAGAGTTTCCGCTGCTGGCTTTTGCGCCGATGATTTCTACTTCAGCCAAAACCGGTCTGCGAGTCAACAAACTTTTTGAAATGATCGATCATGTTCAAGCGACAGGCAGACGAAGAATCTCCCCCGAAATACTCAAGACAATTCTTTATGATGCGGTAACCATACAGCCGCCGCCAACCTTTAAGGGGCATGAAATTAAAATGAAGGCTTTGATGCAGTATGACGGGCCACCTGTGGTTTTCAAGCTCAAATGTTCTGAACCCAAGGGTGTGCATTTTTCGTATCAACGCTATCTGCTGAACCATATCCGCCAGGAAGAAACCTTTGAAGGCTGGCCGCTCAAGTTATACGTAGGAAACTGAGCAGATGGACTATGTTTACGCCGCTATAACCGGTTATTTATGCGGATCATTGCCCACAGCTTACTGGCTTGGGCTTCTGGTTTACCGCCTCAATATTTTTGAGCACGGAAGTCGCAATATGGGAGCCACGAATGTTTACCGCGTTCTTGGCAAGATACCATTTGCAATGACTCTGGTTATAGACATCCTCAAAGGAATGGCCGCGGTCTTGATTGCAGCCAGGCTGTTTCCGGGCAGTCCGCCGGCAATTTTCACCGCTGCCGCATTTGCGCTTTGCGGGCACACTCTTTCGTTCTGGGTAAAATTTCGCGGCGGCAAGGGTGTAGCGACCGGTCTTGGTGTGTTTATGGCTCTGGCGACAAAGGCCTCGGTATCCAGTTTACTGGTATTCATGATCACACTTGCCGCCAGTGGCATGGTATCTCTTGGTTCAATACTGGCGGCAGCTTCGCTACCCTTTTTTATCTACTGGTTCAAAGAGCTTGGGCCCATATACAACCCGTATTTAACCGCATTTGCGACTGTCGTTGCCATTTTCATTATTTATAAGCACAAAGCAAATATTCAGCGCATCTTCAAAGGTGAAGAACTCAAATTAGGCGCAAAAAAGCCGGTTACGAAGGCTGTTTCTGACATACCACCTTCGCCGGAGACAACGGAGGAAAAGAAATGAAGTTTGCAGTAATAGGCGCAGGATCGTGGGGCACCACGCTAGCCAACCTTCTTTGCAACAATGGGCATGAGGTAGTGCTCTGGGCACGCGAAACCGAAGTTGTTGAGGGCATAAGCCAGAATGGGCGCAACCCATTTTTCGTTACCCACCTGCAGCTTCACCAGTGTCTGCAATGCACCAACGACCTGTCGGCAGCAATTTCATCAGCCGAACTTGCCTTGCTTGCTATTCCGTCGGGTTTTATAAGATCAGTTCTTGAGCCTCACAAACAGCAGCTGCAAAAATTAAACGGCATAGCCAATGTTGCCAAGGGCTTCGAAAGAGACAGCGGGCGACGTATTTCTCAGGTAATAGCAGAGATTCTTGGCATTGAGCAGGAATCAAACCAGGATCGCATCGCATGTCTTTCTGGGCCAAACCTTGCCGATGAAGTAGCACAGCAGAAACTGGGGGCATCGGTTATCGCCTCGCCTTGCCAGGAGCTTTCCGAACAATTACAGCATTGCCTTTCGACGTCGTATTTCAGAGTTTACCGCCACAGCGACAGAACCGGGGTAGAACTTGGCGGCACTCTTAAAAATATTTTTGCCATAGGAGCCGGGATTGTTGACGGTCTCGAACTTGGCGACAACGCGAAGGCCGCATATCTCACAAGAAGCCTGCACGAACTGGTAAGACTTGGAACTGCTCTGGGTGGCGAAGCGCAGACTTTTTACGGCCTGGCCGGGCTTGGCGACCTTATGGCAACGGCTTCATCGCCTCTTTCGCGCAATCACAGGCTTGGACAAGCCATTGCCAACGGAGTCAGCCTCAAAGAATTTACTGACTCGACCAAGATGGTTGTAGAAGGGGTTGAAGCGGCTAAAATCGCAAAAGAGTGGGGCAAAAAACTAACCCTTCAGCTGCCAATTACCGAAGAATTATGCAGGATACTTTTTGAAGGTTGCCAACCGGATATTGCTGCGGCAAATCTGATGGGGCGATCTCTAAAAGCCGAAACTGACTGATTCAGGAGAAGCGCACATAATGAAACTCTTTAAACCAGGACTGCTGATAATCGTTGTAGCTATTTTTCTGGCGGCAGTTTTTATAGGAATTCTCTATCTACAAAAGCCTTCCCCTACCCCGACCGGCGTTCATGAGCCTGGGCATACGCCTGCAGTTACCGGAGCATCAAATGATTCTACGCCCGAAACAAGAATTGCCCAGAGATCAGTAAACATATCTTTTACTGGCAGCAATCAGCATTTTGAATTCAAAGATGTTCCTCTCTACAAGGTGACGCTTCAAGGCGACAAGCCAATAGAAGTTGTTGCTGATGGCGATCTGGCCAGGCAACTCATCGAGCAACTCCCATCATTACCCGGTGTTGCGACCCCCACCCCATCGCGCCTTGAAAAACGCGCCAATGATTTTGCGCGAATCATCCGAGGAGAGCCCGGTCTGTCAATCGACAAGGTTAAAACACTCGAAGCTCTTGAGAAATCAATAAAACAGGGCCCCGATGCAGCGACTTTGTCGGTCGATATTGTCATCGGAGAAAACGAAGGAAAGGAAAGCTTTGCAGCAAAAATGAAGGAAACAGGCTTTACAACGCTTATTGCCACTTACTCAACTCTTCATAAAGACCACATAGATGATGATAACCGCAATGTTAATCTGGCAATCGCCTCTCAAAAAATTGACGGCCTGATTATTCAACCGGGCGGCAAATTCAGCTTTAACAAGGTCGTTGGCCCAAGAACCGAAAAATGCGGTTTTAAGAAAGCGGGAGTTATCTCTCAGGGCCGTGTGATTCCGGGTCTGGGCGGTGGAATCTGTCAGGTAAGCACCACTCTTTACAGAGCAATGCTTTTAAGCGGAATGAAAATAGATGAGCGCCACAACCATTCGATCTATGATGGCATCGACTATGCCGACCGCGGCCTGGATGCTGCCGTCGCATGGGGTTTTAAAGACTTTCGTTTTACCAACACCCTTGACATACCCGTTATAATCGTTAGCAGAGCGGGGAAAGGCGTGGTTGAAGTTGAAATTTATGCAGAGAAAAAACCTTTCGATGAAGTCGTTCTCGAAATACGAAACGAAGTTAAACACCCCTATGCAGTTCAGAAAAAAAACAATTCGGCGCTGAAAAAAGGCGAAGTAAAAGTGGTTCATCCTGGGGTTCACGGCTATACTGTCGAAAGTTTCAGACGAATTACAAGCAGCGGTAAAACGAAAGAAGAGCGTTTGAGCAAAGATAGATATCTCACTTTCAACCGCAT
>SABV01000367.1 GCA_009928855.1 Erysipelotrichia bacterium
ATGTCGGGGTGGAAAATCACCTTATCCACCGGGATCTGGTTTTTTTCCATGACCCGTCGAATATCGGCTTCACGTTCTGTGCACAGCTTTGCATTTTTAATGTCGGCGTTGTCTTTCGGTGCGATTACACAGACGGTCTTTTCGCCGAGTTTCTCGTCTGGCACCCCAAGATAGGCGGCCAATCGAGTATAAGACTGACGCTTCAGCACAACTTCTGCCTGCACGGGGAAGAGATACTTGCCGTCACGCTCGATGACGTTGTGAATACGACCAACGATCCAGACGTTTTTCTTCTCGTCAAGGCGCCCTAGATCGCCCGTTCTGTGCCACACGACATCATTGTGGTCACGTATCTTCGATGTTTTGAAAGCTTCAGGGTTATTGTAATACGCGCGGCAGACATGCTCGCCAGCAACCAGCAATTCACCGACGCTTCCCTGCAGAACTTCGAGCTCAGCCCATTGGCTATCAGAAGTGATTTCGATGGGGCCACGCACAATTTTGATGAACTTGTACTGCAGTCCATCGGCGAAATGTCCAACGTTTACTCCGGCATCGACCAGTTCGGGATCGTTTTCAGTGACGCTGCGCTGAGCAAGCATCTCCTTGCCGGTTATGTGTGTCATCGGCTCGGCTTCAGTAGAGCCGTACATAACAACGAGCTCTGCATTTGGCGCAATCTTTGCGAATTCTTCCACGACATCGCGTGATACAGCGGCACCGCCGGCAGCGACACGTCGCAAGCCTGGAAGGGTCTCGTCTTTTTCGAGACAATATTTATTCAAGCCGTTGAGTAACGAGGGGTTCAACGTCAGCGTGGTAAGCTTCTCTCCCTTGATTTGCGTAAAAAGCACATAGGAATCGTTTTTCGCTGGTTCTGCCACGTTGATGGCCGGCAGAATGGTGGTTACGCCTGCGGCGAGATTGTTCAATGAGAATATTGGAAATACCGGAAGATCCAGATCGCTTTTTTCATACGGAAGACAGGCGTCGATAGCGTAATGCTGTGCGGCGAGAAAGCGATGCGAACGATCGGCCCCTTTGGGCGTTCCGGAAGAACCTGTGGTGAAAGTGATCAGTGCGGTGTGTTCCTGCGCGACCGGAATCGGCTTCGCAACCTCTGGCGTTTCGAGAAGATCTTCGAAGCGAGCAGTCCACTTTTTCGTGCACGGCCCCATATTTATCTTTATCGGAATGGCTTCGAGAGAGGGTTGCCCTTCGCCCATGGCGAAACCGCGCTCGCCCGAGAGCCAGACTTTCGGCTTGCAGAGGTCGGCAACGTAGCCGAGTTGATCGGCCCGCGCGAATGAATCCAGAAAAATGCAAGTGGCTCCCAGCATCTGAAATGCGAACATTCCGGCGTAGAGCCATGGAATCATGGGAACATAGACCAGGGCGCAATCGCCCTTTTTGACGCCGAGCTTCTGATAGCCAGCGGCCACATGAACGACCATGTCGTAGATGTCTTTATAGGTGAAGTTATCGTGTGTCAGCGTTCGAGCGAACGGATTGTAGTCAAACCAGATCTTGTTCTTGGTGTTGACCCACTTCATACAAATTCTGTCTGGGTGCTTGTCTAAGTGTTCCTGCAGAAAACAGAAACAGTTGTTTCGCAAACTTTCATTTCCGATGTCATAGCCAATCTTTGGAAGTGTCACTGTCGACTCCTTGCCGGTCGATGAACCTCTTGATCCCTCGAACCGAGCTTTTCAATGTGGGGCGACAGGGCATGTTTCACCGTTATCGATCCCCACGGCTGTCTTGGTTCGAGAGCCATTGCTTCTGAGTATTTGCATTTGCTTGCGAACCACCGCAGATAAAGACTTTGCTTTTCAAGGATACCATTCTTCTTTTCTTCGTGCAAAACAAGCTTTTCTTAAATTTGTTAGACGCCTCGCTCCAAAATCTGCGGGGAAATTTCGTGAAGCATTTTGCCAGAACTAACCGGTCTGCAGGCGTATCCGGATGAGGTTTGCCTTAGTTCGCTAATTAAAAATTTACAGATTCAGCAATCCCTGAAATTTTTCAAGATATCTGGCTATGTGCAATCCATCCATCAGACCGTGATGAGCTTCAACTGAAACCGGCAAAAATTTACGCTGTTCCTGTACAGAGAATTTTCCAAATGTAATTTTAGGTACAGATTCGGATCTGTCAAAATTTGTAGGGTGCAGAAGCCCTGAAAATGAAACCCATGGGATTGTTGAATGTCTTATCAGATTTTTTTTTATGTCATCATTGTTTAATCTGAGGCCGGTTGAATTTTTAACCAGCTCTATTTCTTTCTGCAATTCATGGTTAAATTCATGAAAATCTTCTGAAAAGTTTACGAAAATAAAGGCGAATGTTTCGTCTTCACGAGCAACTGTGGCGCCGGCGTGAATTTTATCGAATTCATATACGTTGTTGTCGATTATTCGATATCTGAACTCATCGATGCTGTTAACCGCAATCATTGATTTATGAAGATAGTATGCAAAAAATGAAACACCCATCTCTCTTGCTTTGTCGTAAGCCGAAGTGCAGTCTACCTTACTTGTGAGGCCAAAATAAGGACTTGCCATTTTAGAGAAAAATTCAAAATGCTCTTTTCTTTTCCAGTTCTCGATATCTATCAATTTCATAACTTTTACCTGTCTAAAACTTTTTATGGTGTCTGTATTTGTGCCTGTTAGTATATGATATTATCACAAATAAATTTCTGGAATGAACCAAAGGCAAGAGACGATGAGCGTTTTGGTCGCCATTCACAGACTTTAAGCAGCAACTGCCGGGAGGAAAAATGAACATAATCGAAAAATCTCTAGAAATTGCCTTGAAGGCTTATGCTGGACAAAAGGATAAATCTGGAAAAACTTACATTCTTCACCCGTTTTGACGTTTGCCTGATTTTGACACATGCATTTTTACAGCAGAAGGGTGATCAAGTTTCAAGTGATATGGTTTTTAATTATGCTTTTTATAAAATATTTTCGGGAAAATGCTTTCATTGAGGGTGCTAAGAGCGTGTTTTATAGCTGAAAAGGCGTCTGTGTAATAAAAAAATAAAAAAAGTGTACATTTTAGTTGACAGTTAAAGCCTTCTTTGATAAAATCGATTTCACCCTCAAGCGAGGGCGCGGGAAACCGCGATGATCTTTGAAAATAATATCCGATGAAACACATCCAATAATAAAGGTCTTTTTGATTAGGTTGTGAACGCGAGTTCACAGCACAGTTAGAAAGTAGAAATGA
>SABV01000368.1 GCA_009928855.1 Erysipelotrichia bacterium
GTTTTACGGTCTTTCCAGAGCAGGGGGATTCCGCTCAGATCAAGTATGTTCAAGACGTTAGTAAATGTCATTTCATAGGGCAGAGTTATAAAAATCGCGTCAAAATCACTTAAAGCGGTGCCTGACTCAAGTGAATAAAGTGGCAGACCTTTTTTTCTCAGCAGGGCTTCAAAGTCTGTCCATGGTGAAAACGCTCTTTCTGCCATTATGTCAGGGTGGTTGTTCAGAGATTCATAAAAAATTTTGAGGGCAAGATTCGACATGCCAAGCTCATACATATCAGGAAAAACAAGGCACACTCTCAACTTTGGCGCTGTTTTGAGGGGAGCCTGGTTAACTTCGCCGCCGAGGTAGCGGGCTGGTTTTTCAATTTCGAGGAGTTCCCAGTGGGAGATTGATTCTATAATGTTTTTCATTTTCTTTTATTGGGTGTGTTTTGTTTGTTAATGGTGAAAACAAGGTCAAGATCGCGACCTGCGAATTCACAGTCAGAGGCCACAGTAACGCCAGGAACCCCGAGTGTCTGTGAAATTTCAGACTGGATGCCATTCAAAAGCCTGCCTGCTTCGTCGTGAGTGATGCCGAGACGATTGCTCAGAACTGCCAGTCTGGCGTTCTCGAGGGGGGTAAGTTTTTTTACAGTGTTATCAGAAGACTTTAATAATCTCACGCTATTTATCCAGGAGTCTTTCTTCGGCCAGTTTGGCTTTTTTCGACGCATAACTGTTTGTTGGATCCATTGAAAGGGCTGCGTTGTAAGAAGCCAGTGCTGAAGCGTATTCTCCCCGACTTGCGTAAATATCGCCAAGGTTTATATAGGCGTCGACGTGGTTGGGCATAAGTTCTGTGGCGCGACGATAATTGAGAATAGCGTGATCAAGCAGGCCGCGTCTATGATATGCCACTCCAAGCTGATAGTGAACTTTGCCGTTTTTACTGTCAATTCTGGCGGCAGCTTCGAATTCTTTGAGCGAGGCATCGAGTTGCCCTTCGAGTAGATACAGTTCGCCAAGTGCAATCAGAACCCTTGGATCGCCCTTGTCTTTGTTTTGATAAGCTCTGAAATGTCTGATTGCATCTTTGTTCTGCCCTTTTTTCTGGGCAATGCGGCCAAGAGCAAATCTGCTTTTCAGATGAAACGGTTCATATCTGACACAGGTATTGAAAAACTGTACTGCATCCTCTTCACGATGCATATCCATCATAAAAATTGCCAGGTTGTAATAGGTCTCGGCATAGTTTGGTGCCAGCTCAAGAGCTCTGCGCCAGCATTTGATAGCGTCATCTATGCGCCCCTGCTTGTAGTATGCAAGCCCCAGGTTGTGGTGCGCATCAACGAAGAGAGGGTCCATGCGAAGACTTTGTAATAAATGTTTTTCAGCCGTTTCAATTTTCCCGTATTGTCCGGCCAGCGTTCCATACATGTATTCGTCTCTGACCTTCTCAGAAACTTCTTTTTGCAATTTGCCGGTTACCGTCTTGGCTTTTGGCATTAGTTCAGACACCGGAATGTTTTTTATGGACTCAGATAATTTTACGCTCTGTTTGTTGGTGCGTGCTCGCCTATTTTGGCACCCCGTCTGCAATGATATGATTGCCATGGCAACCAGTATGCAGATAAATATTCTGAACTGTCGATTCTTCAATTGTTTGCGCTCCTGCTTCTATTTTTGTATCCAGTCAGCAGCTATTCTAACACAGCCTCCGCTGCTTGCCAAGGCACACGGATTGCCTGTTTTTTTCTGGAAATTGACAAAACTCTATGATTGCCTGAATCCAGCAGATATATGTGACTTTCGGTTACTGCTATATCTGAAGGTCGCCGCAATTTTGTATTATCAGAGGCATTTGCAAAAAATGAAAGGCGCAGGCCGGCCGGCGTGTAAAGCCCCATTTCATTGGTAGTGTCATCGCATACCAGTATCAGGCCGTCAGGGTCGATGGCGACGCCTGTCGGTGATTTGAGATGATCAGTCATTTCGCCGAGAAAAGAGCCCAGACGGTCGAAAATGGCGATACGTCCTTTTCCTCGATCGGCTATGTAAATCTCTCCATTGTCGTTTAAATCTACCTGTGTCGGGTCTTTCAACTGCATAGTGCTGTAACCGAATCCGCCAAGTTCAAGTAGCTTGTCGCCGTTGGCCGAGATTTTTAAGATGCGATCGGCACGCCCATCGACAAGCCATATATTGTTTTCTGAATCAACTTTCAGACCGCGGGGCCTGTCGAGTCTGCCACGACGATCGTCAACTTTTGGAAAAAGTGTGCCCTGGTAGCTGCGGTAAGAATCAAATATGCACACTCTTTTATTATTCTGGTCAGAAACATAAAAATTGGAAAAGCCACCGGATGCTACATCAAAAGGGTCGTCGAGGCTGTCTTCCCGTTCTTCTGAAGTGTCGCCAAATGAAAGCCCAAAACCGCCGTGCTGCGAAACGAGTCGGCCATCACGTGTCAGCCTTATTATTCGGTCGTTTCCTGTGTCGGCAATAAGGATCTCGTTGCGGACAGTGTCAAAATCAATGCCCATAGGATTATTGAACTGACGTTCCCCGCTGCCTCGGCTTCCTGTCTCGCTTTCTGCATTCAGCTCTATTTTGAACAGTTCTACAGTGCCTGTTTTGTTCGTCACTCTGCCCGCGGGCAATGCAAGCTTATATGTGCCACGGCTCATAAACCTTGGCCCCCATAGACGCTCTACCTGGCGTCGACCTGCTATTGTCGATAAGATTGATACACAGCCATCCTGGGGCAGGTTAATGCGAAAACTGGCAGTGTCCGATGCTATATTAAGCTTAACCCACATTTGTTCAGAGTCAGATACGGGCTTGTCTGCCAGTGCAATCTGAGCAATAACCACGAACAACACGACCAGCTTCACTGATCCTGCAAACTTCAAAAAAGTTAACGGCATGGGAAGCTCCTAATGTATCTGTCTGAAAATACGGTTGAGATTCTTGAGCCCGTCAACGTTGCGCGGGCCAGGTCTTACATACAGATCTTGGTCCAGGGGGTATATCTGCTTGTTTTTTACTGCGTTCAGATTTTTCCAGCCCGGCCTGTTGCTTATTGATTTAAGGTCTGGCAAAGGGTATGCCACCAGTATAACATCTGGATTGCTGCTGATGATATTTTCGGAATTAACTACCGGAAAGTCGTTGCTGTCTTGAAAAACGTTCGTGCCGCCGGCTTTGCTGATCATATCGCCAATATAACTGTTTTT
>SABV01000369.1 GCA_009928855.1 Erysipelotrichia bacterium
GCGTTGTTTGGGTCTGATTCAACCGCTTCTGCATAGTATTTTTCTGCTTCCTGAAATTTATTCTGGCGCCTGTTGATGTCGGCCATAAAATATGCACTGCTTGCCGGAGCGATTGCATAGGCTCTGGCAACAAAATCAGTCGCTTCCGCAATAAGGCCCTGTTCAATCCGCAATGCCCCAAAAGCGATATAGGTTTCGTAAAAATCAGGTTGAGTGTTGAGCAACTCTTGAAACATTTTTTCTGCTGCTGCAAAATCTTTATCCTGTTGTAGACTCTTGCCTTTAAAAAGCTTGAACCTGGCGATATCCGAATGTGTCTGTATCAAAAAATCCAGAAATTGATTCCAATGTTCATCGAATTCTGCGGCATCGAAAGTGCGTAACATATTTTCTGCCATGTCGATCGAAAAAGAGTATTCAAGGCTTCTTTTGAAGCTGTTTATGGCTTTTTGAGGTTCTTTAAGCATCAACTGTGTTCTGCCGAGATCATAACAGGCTCTCGCCGGGTCAGAGTGAGACCCGGCACACAGTTCCATTATCGATGCATAGGCTTTATTGTCATCGTGTTTTAGGGCGGCATTGGCCATATGTAATAATCTGCTGTTGTTTGTCTCGTAAAGCGCGAGCCCTGATGCTGTCAGAAGAACCAGCGCCATAAGCGGCACGGGAACTTTTGTGTTGTGAGATTTATCGTCGAAAAAATTGAATCCGCCGCTGAAGTTTGCTGCTTTTGCGATAAGAATAAAGATGGCTATAACGGTAAGTCCCTTGGCAAGAGAAGTTATGTCGTTCATGTCGTGTCTGAACCATAACCCTGCAATGATAAGCAATGTGGTTGAAAGTTCAAAAACACTTAGCGTGCGGGAAACAATTATATGTATGATAAGAAATCCAGATAAAAAGCCGAGAGACAGAGATACGTTGCCGCCCAAATCGAAGCCGAGCAGCACAAGTATAATAACCGCCATGGCTGTCTGTAAAACAGAGATTGAACTGCTGAATGTGCCGGGTGCTTTGACTGGCTGACCTTCTTTATGAAATTCATTCTTTTTCATGGAAGTTATCAGAGCGGTATTGGGGCATGCTCCAATGCAAATGTGACATTTAATACAGTCGTTGTTTTTGATATGACCAAGTGTTTTTATTTCTTCGGCGACATTGATGCCCATTGGGCATACCTGACTACATTCGCGCTGGCAACTTGTGCATTCTTTTGTCTGTCTGACTTTGTGTGGGGCTATTTTTTCGAACCAGCTGAACCAGAGCCTGAATGTGCATATGCTACGACAAAAAGCCCTTTCGCCAAATAAAAAAATCAGTATAAAGCCGCTGACAAGTGTTGTCATGCTTATGAGCAGTATAGATCTTGGAACTCCTGTCCAGACAGGAGTTGCTGCCAAATTTAGTGAAATTTCAGTCGGAAACCCCGTATAAACCCAGTAGAATACAACCTGTGCGATAATTACCAGAAACCATACCCATGGTATCAGGCGTGAATCAAGGTGCTGCATTTTGGGCCTTATGCCACACTTTTTCATTATCCATGCGGCAAAATCCTGGGTAATGCCCCAGTGACACAGCCATCCGCAAAAAAGTCCCCCAAAAAACAGTGCATGAATAAACACAGCCAGCGTGAAAATGGTTCCTGCTGTGACTACGCCACTGCGCAGGGTTCCAAAAAATTCGCCAAACCCGAGATGGCCTACATTTTCGTAACCCCAGTAGTGCCATATTGCTGTGTGTGTAAAAAATCCGACATAGACGAGCAGTAGTAGCCAGTGTCTATATTTTGCCCAGATCATTTTTGCCCCCAGGTCTTAAATAAATTTTCGCTGCTCCAGGTTGAGTTTTCGACCTGTTTACAATACAGCATTTGTGTGAAGCTTGCAAAAGCCTTTATGAATGCAGCGTTCGTGCGTTATGCTCATTTACACGGTTATTAATCAGGCAGTTTTTATGCATTTACTATTTAATGGTCTTTGTCGATTCTAGCTATACTATGATTTTTAAAATTATAAGAGTGTTGTTTATTTTGTTTTTTGCCGCTTTTTTATGTGGTTGTAGCGGTGATAGCAGCTCATCTGAGCTTGCAGGCTATTATCAGACCGGCACGGCAACATTTCGCAGTGCCGAATTTCACGGTTTGCTACTGGCGTCTGGAGAAAAATACGACAAAAATGCTCTAACCGGTGCTCATCGAGAACTTGCTTTTGGTTCCTGGGTAGAAGTGACAAACCTTGAAAATGGCCGCCGGGCAACAGTAAGGATCAATCATCGTCTCGATGAAGTCACTGAGAGTTTGATTGAGGTGTCAGAAAAAGCTGCGAGCGATCTTGGCATGAAAATCAGCGGAAGGGCTGAGGTCACTCTTAAAATTGTTGCTGGGCCTTAAACCTTTTTAGAGAGAGTTGTCTGCTTCTTCTTTTGCTGAATAACGATGGTTTTCGTAAATTGCCCATCCGCTCATTCGCCCGCTCTTGCCTTTGTAGGGTGATGTTACCGTGCCGCCTTTTGGGCTATGCTTATATTGCCCATAAAACTGAACAAGGCGTCCAACTTCAAATTTTATTGTTTCAGAAGCGGTGATCTGAAAAACAAAATCAAATTCTGTGTTGCTTTCGCGAGTTTTCAGTCTGCAGCTGACGCTGTCTGTGGCAACTTGCGGATATATCTGAATTACACTACCTCCATCACGAACTTCCGCTACGGCTAATTCCTGTTGAAAGGCTTCGTTAACCGTTAAGTCCTGACTAAAATAGTTCGCCAGGATAAAAATTGTGAAAACAACTACGGGTATGGCAACAAGAATGGCTTTGTCCTGCCATGTCAGTTCGGGAGGGCTCTTACTCACAGATATTTCTCCATTTTTAATGTTTGTTTTTTGTTCGCCTGTAAAGGCACGCAAACGAGTATATCCGCGGGAAACAATAGCACAACTTTGCGCTTTGAGTCCATTAACAATACTTATTTTTTATTTTTACTAAATAACACTTCCAGAGTTGTCGATGACTTAACTACGGCATCAAAGAACAGGATTCAAGGAAGGGATCCTTCGTTCAACAGCTTCCGAAAGCGGATACTGCAAGGAGCGCAACGTGTGGAATAATTTAAGAGCAAGGCACTACTCGGTTCTCATTCTTCTGGCGATAGTGGCGCTGGAAACTTCTGCTATCGCTATTGACAGATTCATCAATTGCGAAAGTGACGTTGCTTTTACCGTC
>SABV01000370.1 GCA_009928855.1 Erysipelotrichia bacterium
AGGCCGATGCGCCTCGCTCCATTTAACCGTTACCGTCACTTTTTTTAACAAATTTGTCTGCAGATAAGAGTCGGTAACATCGGCAATTTTTACTTCACGATAGAAAAAGCCATTATTATATTGTTCAGAATAACTTAATTCATCAACCATAAGCTTGTCGGTCTTCCAGACCGGGTTTTCTGGCGATACCACCGCAAGTTTTGCAGGAACAAGACCTCCCGCTGATTCTTCAGCCAGCGAACCACAAAAAGCAGCAAAATTGGCCTCATTCAATTGAGAAAAATCAGCTACAGATGCCCACTCCAGAACCTCATTGGCCAGTTCTACTGCCCGCAAATAATGAATAGCCTTCGATGTGTCGGTTCTTGAAGAAGTAACCATATAAACAATAGGAACAGCACATGCCGCAACGATCAGCAACGCGATCATTATTTCGACAAACCCCATTCCGTTTCGTTTTCGTTCAAAAAACATAATTTTAAAGTATTCTTCCTGACGTCTTTATTGATTCACTTTCTTTGGTTATTTCGGATGTATCACCAACAGAAAAAACGTGAGACGGCGGTTTTGAGAACCGTATCTGGCTGTAGCCATTACTAATCGCAGCTTCGCTGCCGCTGTTGTCGGGAGCAGCCATTACCGCTTCTTCAACCACTTCAGGCAATGCGACAAGAGGCGCTGTTGGAGCCGCAGTTTCGACTGCATACCTCTGCAACAGTGTCAAGGCAGTAATCATACAGATCACCACAGAACAAACGACCATCCAGCGTGCCTGATCCATTAAAAAGTCTTACCTCCCGCGTTAAGAGAAAATAAGGTTTTAACAGAGCCAATACTGATATGGTAAGGATCAAGCCTGACACCGTCAATTTCAGCAGACGGGTCATAAATAAGCGGGTCATGGGTTACAACAAGGTCTCCGCCTTCACTTAAACCGCTGTCGCTCGTATCCTGGGTGTAAAGGTAGTCGACAAGAAGGTTGCCATTGATCCGCACTTTGTCTTTGCGGTTAAGAATAAGACTGCCCTGTTTCTTCGGGTCAGCCGAGCCAAAAGGATAATAAAAAGCGGCCAGAGAAGCATCGATATCGATTTCAGAAGCCGGCGATTTTATTATAAAATCACCCTGACGCAGATAAATACGCAGAGAGTCGCCGGATTTAAGATTTCTCTGGCGGGTCAGACTGCCCATAATGCAATTTCCCCGGCCAAGATAGACCATTCCTTTGCCGTAAAAGTTTTTAACATCAGACAAATCAAGATCGCCACTCTCGATGTACATAACACCATCGACATAAAGAACTTTGCTGCCAGCCGTTCCGCCGACACGCTCATTGTAAAAATCAAGCGCAGAAGGGTAATTGCGAGTGATTGTCGGAAAGTCTATCAGCCGGCCAAAATTGGTTGCAGCAAAATTTGAGCCGGTCTTTTGGGATGGCCTGACAAATGTAGGATGGGCATGAGTAAGCGGGTTTATGGTAGCGGGTTTTCCGTCACCATCATAAAACGAAACGCTTGTACCAAGCAAAGCGTTTACCGACAAAGAATCTACTGCCCGACTCATCATATATTTTTCGGAGAAATAAGAAGTGGGGGCCAGCTCATTGCCCAGAACTGTGTTTAAGAAAGTCTTGGGGCGGTCGGGGCGATTAAACATCATTGGTACTGGCTCAGGGTTAACTACCTGCGGGCCATTCAAAAACTCTATCGTTGTCTCAAAATCATTTAAATAAGCCAGCTTAAAAAATCTGAGAAAGGCAGGGCCTTCGACCAGCACCGGTGTTTTATTATTTGCTCCATACAGCCGCAGCATTGTACCAACCCTCATGCGTTCAGGGTTGTAATCTTTGCCAGAAGCGTCATCAAGATATTCGTAAAAATAGGGTCCTTTTTTACCAAAATCATCAGACTTGTCTGAAAGCCCTTTGTATGCGAGTGCCGTAGCCCAGTTTTTCGGGTTTGGCAAATTGGGGCGGGCAACCTTGTCTACATGCCAGATGCTGGCGGCATCAGTATAACCGTAGTGGTATTTCCAGTATGTGACGCAGGTTGAAAGTATTTTTCCAAAACCTGTACACTTTGAATAATCAAGACCATCGGCATTTTTGGCAAAATCTTCGCAAACCTGATAACTTGCAGCATTACTATTAGAACTGCCCATGGCATCTTTACATTTCTTTTTCAGCTTGTCTCCAACTTCTGCGGCGACAACCTTACCTAAACAACCGTTAGCAGCTTCATTGACAAATTTTTCATAAACTTTCATAACAGCTGGAACCATATAAAACTGGCTGAGCGTCACATTGGTAAAGCTTGAAAAATCGACACTTCTGAAGGCGAACAAACATTCGGGGCCACTTCCATCGGGAAATTTACTGCGTGAAGTGAAGTTAAAAATATCCCGAAAACCCGGCAAATCTTTGTTTTCTTCATAATACAGGTCGAGCCAGAGGTCTTTTCGATCATCTGTGCAATTCGGATAATTGTCATTGCCGATGTAAACCCTTGAAATATCAGGGCCTGAAGCCGGAATTCCCTGCAAAGATATCCGCCGGCGCGTATTGTTGTAGTCGGGAGAATAGTTTTTTACGAACAGCACGTATTTATCGAGGTTATGCCGCATATCGACAAGTCGAACATCCCTGCGCTCATGGACTTCAATGAGATTTTCTTTGGCACCGTCCCGATAAGCCTGAGAATATACGTCGAGATATCCGTTATATGCAGACACAGAACTGAAAGCGGCTTTTCGGTAAACCTTCAGAACAGCACGACTCTTTATCTGCAATGGGTATCCCGCAGTTTTTGCGACTTCAAGCGTCTGCTGTGGCTCGAAATTAGAAAAAAGCACGATATCTGCATTCAAAGTCGACTGAGAGGGACTGCCAGGAAATATGGAACGAAATTTTGCAAAAATCTGACTGCCTGAATCAATATTAACCTTACTGCGAATCATGGCAACCACTTCGGCATTGGCAGACTGAGCCAGCAAAGCCAGACGGTTTTGATCAATATTTTTGGCAAGCTGAGTTATAGCGCCTCTTTTAAACGTATTGAGGGCAAAGGCCATAATAGCCAGGGCAAGCAATACTGCCATGACAATATAAATAATGAAGCCTTTGCGGGCGTACAACGTCATGCATATATTTTACCGTATTTTCAGTAGAAACACACAAACTAAAATTATTATAGA
>SABV01000062.1 GCA_009928855.1 Erysipelotrichia bacterium
TGTGACGTGTAACGAGGAAGCAGGTTTTCAGGCTTTCCGTAGCCTGGCTGCATATTTTCTATCCATTCAGTTATCTCAAGAGTGTCTGAAAAAAATACCAGATCGAGCGGGATTTTTGTGTTTTTCATCCAGAAAGACATTGTTCTGGGGGTCTGATAAACAAAAAGCATTCCATGATTTTCAGCGAGAAAATCGTAATACATTAATCCTGCAGCTTTTTCATCAAAAGTTCGAGCCAGCATAATTGTTAATTCTTGCCCGGCAAGAGTCGCAGATGCTTCAGGCAGAGTCTGCCGCCTGTCATCACTGTCGGCAGAAGCGTAAATGTGGTTTGAATCTGAATCGGCCTGACAGGCAACGCAAAAAAGGCTTATCAGGGTTATTGCCAGTAATAAGATTGGTCGGTTATTCACTGTAATCCAAGCTTGCTGTTTATTTTGTTCAGAGCATTTTCAATTTCTTCGGCAGTGTCCAGGTTCAGAACAGGTTCGATAATATGCTCCGCTTCAGCGAATGAAATATTTCTGATAACCTGCTTGATACCCGGGATCAGTATCGAATTCATTGAAAGCTCACGTAAGCCCATGCCAAGAAGAAGCACTGTGTATCTCGGGTCTCCGGCCATTTCGCCGCACAGGCTGACGCCAACTTTATTCTGGTTAGCAACTTTGACAACGCGGTCGATCAATTTAATGACAGCCGGATTCGCGGGTTGATATAAATGAGATACTTTCGAATTGGTACGGTCTACGGCCAGCGTATACTGAACCAGATCGTTGCTTCCGATAGAGAAAAAATCTACTTCCCTGGCAAATTTTTCGGCCAGGAGTGCTACCGAAGGTATTTCTACCATGATTCCAAGGCGAATGTGGTCAGGCACTGGCATTCCCGATTTTATGAGGTCTTCGTGCATGCGGTTCAATAATACTTTGATCTTGCGCAATTCCTCAATGTTGGAAATCATAGGAAAAAGAATGCTGACCTGCCCGGGTTTTTTGGCTGCCGCTCTTAAAATAGCTCTGAGCTGAGTGCAAAAAACTTCCTCGCAGTCAAGAGACATTCTTACCGCTCTCCAGCCAAGCTCGGGGTTGCGCTCAAGAGCATTTCCCATAAGGTGAGAAATTTTATCGCCCCCGATGTCGATAGTGCGAATAACCAGATCTGAGTCGCCAAGCTTTTCGACGACTGCAGAATAAGAATCATATAACTCATTTTCGGTCGGAAACGTGCGGCGGGTCAGGTAGGAAAATTCGGTGCGGTACAAACCAACACCGTTGGCATGATTCGAAATAACCGAATCAACATCACTTAACTGACCAATGTTGGCTTTAAGAGCAATGCTGACCCCATCTTTGGTTACAGAAGGCTCAGAGAGAAGCTCCATGATCTGTCGTTGCTTTTTCTGGTAACCCTCAAGTTCAGCCGCATACTTCTTTTGCAAGCCGTCATCAGGGTTAAGAATAATTTGCCCGTTGCTGCTGTCTATTATTGCATTGTTCCCGTTGCGGGCTTTTTGCATAAGCGTTTTAACTTGTATCAGAGCCGGTATGCCAAGAGAACGAGCCAAAATTGACGCGTGAGACGTTGGAGTTCCCTCTTCGATGGCGATTCCACGTATTCTGGCGGGGTTGAAACTGACTATCTCAGAGGGGGTCAGATCTTCTGCTACGATAATCATGCCCTCGGCGAAGTCATCCATGGTGTTCTGGCGGTTTTTTCGCCTTTGACAATTTTTCAGAATACGCTTGCCGACGTCCATGATGTCGATTGCCTTGCCCTGAAACTGGGGATCAGGCAGATTCCTGAAAAAATTGCTATAGTCTTTTATAACAGCGCTGACAATTGATTGTACATCGCGCATGTTTTCGCGAATTCTCTTTGTGACTTCTTTTTGTAAGTCCGGGTCTTCAATGAGAGTCATGTGCGCCTGAAAAATATTTGATATCTCAAGGCTGCTTTTTATCTGGGGAAGCTCAAGCAATTGACTTATTTCGTTCTGTGAGAGCTCTAGAGCCGCTTTGAAACGCTCTATTTCACTCTCTATTTCAGAGGGGGGAATTGTACTGCCCTCAATGTTCTCAAGCTGTGTATGCCTGAGACAGTGGAGTCTTCCGAGGGCGTAGCCCGGAGAAATTGCTAAGCCTTTAAGCATGAAAAAACCTTGAAAACAAAGTTACAACATCTTATCATGAGTTGATAGCACTCGCAAGTTATTTAGTTTTTAACACCAGCATTTGCAGCATGTTTTAATCACCGGAGGTACCATGCGAATTCTTCTTTGTAATGATGATGGCATAAATGCATCTGGAATAGTTGCTCTCGCTTCCAGCCTTTTAAGACTCGGGAACGTAACCGTTGTCGCCCCTGATGGCGAAAGAAGCGCTGCGAGCAATTCCCTGACGCTTTCTCATCCTCTCAGGGTTAAAGAAGTGCCTTTTCCTGTAAAAGTCGACAGAGCCCTTGCCATATCAGGTACTCCGGCCGATTGTGTCAAGATTGCCATCGCCAACCTCATGGAAGAACGCCCCGACGTTGTCGTCTCTGGCATTAACCGTGGCCCTAATATGTGCGTGGATATTTTTTATTCAGGTACTGTTGCCGCTGCCTTTGAGGGCGCTTTTAAGGGAATATTGTCCTTGTCGGTTTCTCTGGATTCATATAATTCTGATGCCGATTATTCGGTTGCTGCCGAATGGGCTGCCAAATGCCTGGAGCGGTTATATGAAGCCGCCGTTCCGGCGGCGAATGTTTACAATATCAATGTTCCGGCGTTGCCTGCTGATGAAATAAAGGGTTTAAAATTTACCAGGGCCGGGCGTATCGACTATCGTGAAATTTATGATCACCGCCGCGACCCAAACGGTCGTTCGTATTACTGGATTCAGGGAAACCCCGAAATAATAGACAAAAGCCCCGAATGTGACGTTGTTGCCGTTAAAGATGGATATGTTTCTTTGACGCCGCTGCAACCTGAATTGACCAATTTTGCATGCCTGAAGATTCTCTCTGAAAAAAAACTGGCCATATAGGTATGCATCGTTTTTCGGGTGTCCCTGCCAGACTTTATGCCAGATTGAGTGCCATCGAATTTTTTCATGCTCACGAACTTCACTGGGTTGCAAAAACAGCTTCTACCAATGATGATCTGAAGGCCGGGTGGCTCTCTGCTGATTACTCTCAGCAGATCCGGGTTGCCGATTTTCAGACTGCCGGCCGTGGGCAGTATGGGCGGCGATGGCGTGGTGGGGCAGGGCAGGCTCTTATGTTTTCTTTTACGGCGGTTCTCACGCCTGGTCATTTCGCTCCCTCGCTTCTTGCCGGCATAGCTCTTGCCGAAGCTGTTAAAAGCTTCGAATTGTCAGAGTCGGCAAAAATCTGGCTCAAATGGCCAAATGATGTTTGGCTTGCCGATCGAAAACTTGCCGGAATTCTTACTGAATCTTGCTTAATTCAGGGAAAAATGCATTGCATTATAGGTGTCGGGCTAAATTTGCTGCCTCTTGAAGATTCAGATGTGGTATCAGCCAGCTTGTTTGAACTGGCGGGTTCAGTCGAACCCTCAGATGTGCTGTGCCGCTTTTGCCACAGCTGGAATGAACACTGGAAAAAAACCGATGATCAGTTAGCTGCTCTCTGGGCTAAGCATGCCGGAGATTTCTGGAAAACTCCTTTCAGGATTACATGCGAAAACGCTGAATACAACGCCTTGCCGATATCGCTGTCGTCAGATGGCGGGCTGGTTGTTAGAGACGAAGATGGTAACGAAAAACTTCTGGTCTCTGCGAGCCTTAAACCACTGTTTTGATGCAGGTCAGGGGTTAACCGGAATCTCAACCCTGTAGTTGAATGAACTTTTTCCGGCTTTGCCTGAAAGTTGTATAAAGGCTTCAGATGTCGCTTTGTCAAATATGTATGCAAATGATTCGCTCATTCTTTTCAGATTGCCGCTGATTTCCTGAGAACCGTCCGAAATTTTGATGTTGATGCTTTCCGGGTCTACGTTTTTGCCCATGCTCAGGCTGAAGATGATTTCGCTGCCGGCCGGCATCGGCGCTGATTGCTGGGTTGAACCATCTGCAAAGTCGAATGACTGATAAATTTTGTGTGCTTCGGCTTTTAAAGAGAGGCCTATTAAGAAAGAATCCTCGTTTTTGTTCTCATCAGTAGAGCTTTCTTCTGAGTTGTTGGTCGATTGCCCGTTATTACTGGTGTTTTGAGCTGCAGAAGACCCGGTTTCTCCTGTTTGAGAAGAAGAATCTTGCGCGGAAGCATATTGATTAAGTTGCTCTGATTCATTTAAGAGGGCGTCTGTGCTATGGTTTCCTGAATTTGAATTATCCGTGGCGAGTTGTGTGGCTGAATTGTGCAACCCATTCTCGTTGATCTCGCTGCTAATGTCGTCATCATTACCAGCTTCGCTGCCATCTGTGGTTTCTGAGTTAGTGGCGCTTACATTGCCCGTAGCTGTCTCACCTGATTCTGTGCTTTCATCGTTGATGCTGTTAGTCTGATCATTGACTGCCGCTTCGCCTGAGTCATCAATGAGTTCGTCGTCGTTTGTCTCTGAGTCAGGCGCTGTGTCGTTGTGCGCAGAAAAGTTTGAAGCTATATTATTATTGCCGCTTTTGTTGCCGGAATTGGCCGAATTGGCAGGGTTTGTGGAGCCTGTCGTTTGTTCGTTGCCTGCGCTCTCTGAATCACCAAAAGTTGCTGTCGGGTCTGTTTGTCCTCGGCCGATCGTGTTGTCTGAGGCAACGTTGCTGTGGCTGTCAGGGTCGGCGCTTTTGTTAGAACTTGAAATACCCGATGTTTTTGTGTCGCTTTCAGAAGAGTTCGCCGGGTTTGAATAAAGGTCTGAAAGGTCTACAAGCTGCGGGCCAAAGCCTGAATCTGCGGTTGCCCCATGAGCGGTTGGCGAGGAAGAACTGTTAGAAGAACTGGCAGAGGTTGAGAGTGCAGAGTCGCTGCTTCCAGAACTTTTGTTGCCACGCTGATTGTCTATTGTTCTGCTTTCAAAGTCCATTTTCGTAACGGGAATCATGACTTGTAAAATTTTTTTTTGCTGATTTCCGGGGCTTTGCTTGTCATTTATAAATATGCTTGCAGAGTATTTGTCTTCAGACGGAACTCTGAACATGTGACGGTAGTTTTTCATCTTGTTTGCTGTAACAGGCGCACTGTCACCTTCTTCGTCTGTTATAATCATGGAAACATCTTGCGGGTCTATATCGCTGGCAACTTCAACGGCAATTTTTATGCGCGTGTCTTCAGGAATTCTAAATTTTTCAAGTTTGTAGCTGGTCGGAGATGAAGTGTTGGCATTGGCGCTGAACATTTCTTCTGAGAAGTCTGTTGGGTGCTGAATAACCAGTTTAACTGAAGGATCCGGCAGCTTGGTCGGAGCCGGGTCAAACCCCTGAGCCGGTGGCTGCTGAGGTGCGGGTGCCGCATCTGCCGCATCTGCGATTGCGGGTGAGGTGTTTTCTGAGTCAGGGGTTTGCTGCTTTTCGGCCTCTTTGTTGTTGCTCGTTGCCGGGTCGACTTTAGCTGAATCTGCAGGCGGAGAGGCGGGTTCGGCAGCTGGTGAGCTATCTGATTCTGTGCTTGCGTCGGCGGTTTCTTGTTTGCCAGAAGATGTTTGCGCCGAGCCTGCTGCTGAATTCTCGTCGGTTGCAGCTGTATCGTTTTTTTTGCCTGTGCTGAATTCGGCCTCATTGTAAGAGTCTGATAGTACATATTGCCCGTTTTTGTATTTGACACTCCATTGATAGCCGGCAGCTCCGCCGGCAAAGCCCGTTGAATTCGGGGTTGCGGCGGATATCATTTCGTCTTTCAGTTTGTTTACGCTTGAATTTACAGCGTTTTCGAGTTGCTGACTGCTGTCAGAATCTGATGATTTATTGCCATCGTTTCTGGTTGTTATTTCGGTGATATCGGGGCTCGATGAATCGGTACCAAGATCTTTTTGTTGTTTTTCCCATTGCTCGTTAACGTTATTTATATGTTCCTGCATCTTTTTTTCATACTCTGCTGCGCGT
This sequence comes from Erysipelotrichia bacterium, assembly GCA_009928855.1. GTDB lineage: Bacteria > Muiribacteriota > Ozemobacteria > Ozemobacterales > Ozemobacteraceae > Rifleibacterium. The sequence goes on from SABV01000062.1 coordinate 6,039, forward strand.
TTCTGGGCAGCAGCTTCTGCTGCTTCAAAAGAGTCAAATGTTAAATCACCGGCCATGGCCGATGGTGAGATCATGAGTAACAGGCAAAGAGCCAATATCGGGTGTCTCATAATTTTCTCCCTTGAAACAACTCTCAATGGTAAAACGCTTCTGTACAATCATAAATTATTCTTGAAAAAAATGACAGTATTCGACCTGAAATTATTTTTATTCTGATATAATCAAAGTGTATTTTTGTAATTTAAAGTTTTATTTTTTACGGTAAAACTGGTATTATTGGGCTGATCAATTTAATACAAAGTATAGAGTAATTGCTTAATGGCCTCTGAAATAAATTCCAAACTTATTGCATGTAAAAAATGCGGCGTGATAATGTTCAGAATTTCTCGCGACATTTGTCCGCTGTGTTTTCGCGAAGAAGAAGAGTTGTTTCGTAAAGTGAAGCACTTTTTGCGCGAAAACCCAGGAGCAGCCGTTTATCAGGTGGCCAAGCATGTGGAGTGTACAGAAGAAGAAGTTCAGGAGTTTATTCTTTCGGGGCGCCTCGAAAGAGCGGGAGTTACAAAGATTGCCCACCCATGTCTGCTTTGTCAGACGGTAATCATGGAAGGATTCGTCTGTAACAACTGTAAGCACAATCTGAAAACTCAGGTTGATAACCTTAAGACTGCGATTGATGCTGATCAGCCGTCTCGTTCTCCTGCTGCTCCAGCGCCAGACCTGTTCAATGACAAAAAAACTGACGATATTGATGGCGGCCATGTCGGCAAGAAAAAACGCTGAATATCGATTTTCTGTCAAATCAAATTCTCTCTGGGCATCTTAGCCGGGCTTTTGCAAAAAGTTCGGAGTTTTGGCGATCGCTTTTTCTTTTTTTTCTTGTTTTTACATGACTTCCTCTATTGCATTGCCCCTGACTCTGTGTTAGAGTTATCAGGTTTAGGAGGGGCGGCCATCTTAAGGTTGGCTCTCTGCGCGCAGGTTGCTTACATTGCTCACTTTGTCAGCCTGTTCCGTGATTGTCGTGCATGTGGATCAATTGGGCGGTTTGTCGGGCCCATGCCGGTAAACTTGACTTTGAATGCTAATTTGTATTGATTTTAGGGAGATGGTATGAATCCAGAAGCCAACGGAGAAATCAGCAACGAATTTTTCAAGAAATTGAATCAGCAGATTGTTCAAAAGGACAATCTTATAAAGTTGCTGCAACTTCAGATCAAAAATCTCAAAACACAGATAGACGCTGGCAGCGAAAGTTCTGAGCAATCAGCCGAGCTTAAAAAAGCTCTTGATGAGAAAGCCGGAGAGATCGAGAAGCTTTCAGCAGAGCTTGACGCTCAGAAAGAGCAGTTTCAAGAACACGTTCGCCAGAAAGATGAACAGATTCAGGCTCTCAATCAGATGCTTGAAGAACGACAAAGCTCGTCGGTGGCAGAGGTTGTTGAAGATCCCAGAGTTGCTGAACTTGAAGACCTTGTTTCTTCGCTCAGAGAAGAATTGACTGAAGAAAAACGTGCCCGTGAGGACTTTCAGCTCCGTTTGTCTGAGGCTTCTATTGAAGCCGAAAAGCATTCACAGCTCCAGGAAAAAATAGACTCTTTGCAGGCAGAACTTGGCGCAACGGGTAATGATAAACAGGAAATCCAAGCCCTGAAATCTGAAATTGAAGCGGCTAGAGAAGATCTTGGGCAGGCGAATTCGGCTCTTGAGCAGGCAAATTCAGAGCTTGCGGCCTTGGCTGAGCAATTGAAAGCCAAAGATTTTGAACTTTCTGCAGCCGGATCTTCTGCTGAAGCCGTCGGAGAAGCCGAAATTCAGAGCTATAAAACTCGAATTCATGAGCTTGAGCAGGATATTTTGAACCTTAAAAATATTATAACTGATAAAGACGAAGCTATCGAAGCTTCATCTTCTTCAGGGGTTTCAGCAGCAGACACCGAAGCTCTTGCCTCTGCTCTCAAAGAAATAGATAGTTTGAAAGCTCAAATTAAGGCCCTCTCCGAAAAAACGTCTGCTTCAGATAACCTGTCTGACGAGCTTGATCGCCTGAGACAGGAAAATTCAGCAATCCCTGATCTCAACGCCAGTCTTGAGCGTTTAAAAGAAGAGTCTGGGCGTTATGCTGAAACTGCAATGAAAGTCACTGCTCTCGAACTTGAACGAGAACAGTTCGTTGAAGAAATCGAACGATTGAAGTCGCTCTCTCAGGATGCGTCTGCTGCCAACACATACAAACTTGAGATTGCCAAACTTAACGAAACGATTCGCGAAAGAGAAGACGAACTTGCTCGCCTGCGTGTTTCTATTGATGCCCGTCAGGATGAAAGCATCAATGATCCGATGGTCAGAGAAGAAATAGAACAGCTTACTCAGCAGGTTGCTGACCAGCTTTTGGCTATTCAGAACTTTGAAGGAATGCTCAATAAGACCAGAGCACAGGTTGCTGAAAAAGATGCCGAAATCGAATCGCTGAAGTCCAAAATTCATGCAACCGCGGCCGCGTCGTCGAATCCGGTTATACCCATTTCCGGCGACAGCGAAGTCATTACCAGTTTTATTGATTTCTTTGATGGCCTCGATTCTATACTTGGTAAACACCCGATCCCTGAACTGCAGGCTCTGCACCAGAAGCTGCTTGATCGCCTGATCATCCCCAATCAGATCACCATAATGCAGGTAATCTCGGATGAATTTGATTCAGAACGCCATATTGCAACCGACTACTTCAGAACAGACAAGTTTCCTGAACGCTGCATTGTTTTTGAAGTCGAAAAAGGCTATTGCAAAGGCGATACAGTTGTTAAAAAATCGAAAGTATGGGTTGTTCAGAATCTTTTTGCCTGCGGCGCGTGCGGTGCTATGCAGAGCAATTCAGACAGCAGATTCTGTCACCTTTGTGGCACTAAAATTGTTGCGCCGAACGGCCTGCCATTTGACGGTCTGCCCGAATTCGAGCCCACGCCGACGACTTATCAGAGATTTGCCGATAGAATGCTTGAACGTGGCATGATCAATAAAGCAAAAGAGTATTTGCAGGCTGGCCTGGTTATAGATCCAGACTTTGTTCCTTTGTTGACAAGGCTTGCGGATATCATGTCTTCTGAATCTCAGTTTGAAGATGCGCTGCGTCTTAATAAACGAGCTTATGCCCTCAAACCCGACAGAAAAGTCGATGAAAAGATTCAGGATCTTGAAACCAAGCTCAATATTTTCACTCAGGCCAAGGCTCTCAAGCTTGCCCCGGAAGAATTTGAAAAGTTGTTGCATCTTATCCAGAAACAATAGTCAACACAGGAACTTCATCTATGTCACAGAATATTACACCTGATGCTCTTCCCAAGGCTTATGAACCAAATGAAGTAGAAAATTCTATCTATCAGCAATGGGAAAGCAATAAATGCTTTCATGCTGATGAGAACTCCGAAAAAGAGAAATACACTATAGTCATTCCTCCGCCGAATGTCACCGGGATGCTGACTATGGGGCATGTTTTGAATAACACGCTTCAAGACATTCTCATTCGTTACCATCGTATGCTCGGCTGTGAGACAATGTGGTTGCCTGGCACTGATCATGCCGGTATTGCCACTCAAAATGTCGTAGAAAAGGCTTTGGCCAAAGAAAAAATTTCCCGCCATGACCTTGGTCGCGAAAAGTTTCTTGACCGCGTCTGGTCCTGGAAGGAAAAATACGGCGGCATCATCTTGAGCCAGCTTAAAAAAATTGGCTGCTCCTGCGACTGGGAACGAGAGCGCTTCACCATGGATGAAGGGCTGAGCGAAGCTGTCAGAATGTCGTTCATCAAGCTCTATGAAGACGGTCTTATTTACAAGGGTAAATACATCATTAACTGGTGCCCAAGATGTCGTACAGCTCTCTCTGACGAAGAAAAAATACCCGAAGATACCGCCGGCAACCTCTGGTATATGCGTTATCCGCGCAAAGACGGAAAGGGCTATGTGGTTGTTGCAACCACCAGACCCGAGACAATGCTTGGCGATACGGCTGTAGCTGTTAACCCCCATGACGAGAGATTCGCTGATCTGATTGGCAAAACTCTTGTTCTGCCTTTTATTGGCCGCGAAATTCCTGTTATTGTGGATGATTATGTTGACAGAACCTTTGGTACCGGTGCTGTAAAAATAACTCCGGCGCATGATCCCAACGATTTCGAGCTTGGTCGTCGTCATAACCTTGAGCAGATTGTTGTCATGGATGAGACCGGCGTCATGAACGAGCTTGCCGGCAAATTTGCAGGCATGGATCGTTTTGAGGCTCGAAAAGCGGTTGTTCAGGAGCTCGATGAGTTGGGGCTTCTCGAAAAAATAGAAGACCACCAGCTTGCAGTTGGCCATTGTGAACGCTGCAAGACAATCATAGAGCCATATCTTTCTGATCAGTGGTTTGTAAGAATGAAACCTCTGGCAGAAAAAGCTGTTGAAGCTGTTAAAAATGGAACCTTGCGTTTCACTCCTAACCGATGGGTTGGAGTTTACCTGCATTGGATGGAAAATATCCGTGACTGGTGCATAAGTCGCCAGCTCTGGTGGGGACACCGAATTCCTGCTTACACATGCGGAAGCTGCCGTCATGTAATGGTTGCTTCCGATATGCCTGATAAATGCTCCAAGTGTGGTGCCACTCAAGGAATTACACAGGACGAAGATGTTCTTGATACCTGGTTTTCTTCGTGGTTATGGCCATTTTCAACTATGGGCTGGCCAGATCATACTGAAACTTTGCGCCAGTTTTATCCTACCGATACCCTTGTAACAGGCCCCGACATAATCTTTTTCTGGGTAGCCAGAATGGTCATGGCCGGCTATTATTTTATTGGCGAATGCCCTTTCCATGACGTTTACTTCACAAGTATCGTCAGAGATATGAAGGGCCGCAAAATGAGCAAGTCGCTGGGTAATTCCCCGGACCCACTCGAAATTATCGCAAAATACGGTGCTGATGCGCTCAGATATACTGTTGTTTCTCTGGCACCGGTTGGGCAGGACATCAGGTTTGCTGAAAACAAAGTTGAGATCGGTCGTAATTTTGCCAACAAGCTCTGGAATGCTTCAAGGTTCGTTATGATGAATCTTGAAGGGGCAGAATGCTCTATTAATGATGATTTGCCAGATCTATCCCAATTGAGTGCTATTGATCGCTGGATTCTTTCTCGCATGAATTTTGCGATAGATCAGGTTCGCAGCAACCTTGCTGAAGGCAATTTCAGGTTCAATGATGCTCTGAAATGCGTATATGAATTTATCTGGAACGATTTCTGCGACTGGTATATAGAAATGAGCAAGTCTGTTCTTTTCGGTAAAGACCTGCAGCGGAAAGCGGTTGTTCAACGTGTTTTGCTTGCATGTCTCGACGGCGCTCTGCGGATATTGCACCCTTTCATGCCGTTTGTTACTGAAGCGATCTGGCAAAAATTGCCGGGTAGTAATGGTTTCCTTATGCAGTCTCGGTTTCCTGATTGCAACGGTGCCTATGTTAACATACCGCTTGAACAGGAAATCAGCGAACTTATGGAAGCCGTCAGGGTCATCAGAAATCTCAGAGCATCGGCCAACGTGTCGCCGGCGAAGAAGGTCTCTGTTAAGGTTATTGCCAATGACAATATAAGCCCGGCTTTTAAAAATCATACTGCAATGGTTTGTTCTCTTGCAGGGATAGAAAACTTTGCCGTTGTAGATTCTAAACCATCAGGGCATCTGGTGAGCCTCATGGGTGCCACCGAAGTTTGTCTTGATCTCGCAGGCGTAATTGATGTACCGGTTGAACTGGCGCGAGTAGAGAATGAACTTGCTAAAGTCGAAAAAGAAATGGCCAAAATTTCGGTTAAGCTTGAAAACGCCGATTTTGTCAGCAAAGCTCCTGCTGAAGTGGTTGACAAAATTCGCGAAGGCATAGAGGCTTATCAGCAGCAGATTGCCAAGTTAAGCGAATACCAGAAAGAGCTGAGGAACATCTGATCTGTGAAATTCACTGCTACACCCAAAGAACAGCTTGAAATAGTTGCAACCGGCACAGCCGACATTATTTCAAGAGATGAGTTGCTTAAAAAGTTCGAAAAATCTTACGAAACCGGCACGCCCCTTGTTGTAAAACTGGGCGCTGACCCGTCAGCACCTGATATTCACCTGGGGCATACTGTTGTGCTTCAAAAAATGCGTCAGTTTCAGTCACTTGGGCACCAGGTGGTGTTTCTTATAGGTGATTTTACTGCAAGAATCGGCGATCCAACCGGCAAGAAGAAGACAAGGCCTGCCTTAACTGAAGAAGAAGTTCTTGCCAACGCCGAAACCTACAAGACCCAGATTGGCAAAATTCTCGACCTCGAAAAGGCAAAAATCGTTTTCAATTCTGAGTGGCTTTCTAAAATGACTTTTGCAGATGTTCTCAAGCTCTGCTCGCAATATACCGTCGCGCGAATGCTCGAGCGTGATGATTTTGAAAAGCGTTTTAAAGGCCAGATTCCGATAAGTGTAGTTGAGTTTATGTATCCGCTGATGCAGGGCTATGATTCGGTTGCGCTCAAGTCTGATGTAGAACTGGGCGGAGTTGACCAGACTTTTAACTTGCTTGTTGGGCGTGAACTGCAGCGTGCTTACGGTCAGGCGCCCCAGGTAACTCTTACTATGCCGATTTTGGAAGGCCTCGACGGCAAAGAGAAGATGTCGAAGAGTCTTGGAAATTACGTTGGCATAAGTGACTCGCCTGGGCAGATGTATGGCAAGCTTATGTCGATTCCTGATGAGTTGATGCTCAAATATTACGAATTGCTGACTGATCTTGGCGTTGAAGAGCTTAAAAATGTTCGTGAACAGGTCGTTCTGCAGCCAAAGGCACTTAAAATGCGCCTTGCCAGACAAATCGCAGCGCAATACCATGGTGCTGAAGCAGGCGAAGCAGCAGAGGCTGAATTCGAAAAACTTTTTGGCAAAACCGGTGACGGGATGCCCGAAAACATTGAAGAAATTGAACTGCCAACTCCGGCCGATGGTATTCCGCTGATAAAGCTGCTTACTCTTGCCGGCCTCGCAGAAAGCGGCGGCGATGCAAGGCGATTATTGCAGCAGGGTGGCGTAAAAATAGATCAGCAGAAAGTTTCTGATGGACAAATAATTTATAAAGCTGGCACTGAAATGGTTGTTCAGGCCGGTAAGCGAAAATTTAAAAAAGTGTTTCTGAAACCTGAGTGATCGGGTCAGATAGTTAATAAGGAGCCAATATGTCACAGATGATTCAGCTTAAACTTCCTGACGGAAAAATAATTGAGCTGGAGTCAGGAGCCACGATTCTCGATGCAGCCGCTAAAATAGGGGCAGGGCTTGCAAAAGCGGCTCTTGCCGGCAAAATTAACGGTGAGATTTTAGACCTGAGAACGCCACTCACTCACTCGGCAGATTTTGAAGTCATAACGGTCAAATCGCCAGAGGCCAACGGGGTGTGCCGCCATTCAATGGCTCATATAATGGCTGAAGCAGTTCTAAAGCTGTTTCCATCGGCTCAGTTTGGCATTGGCCCTGCGATTGAGAACGGCTTTTATTATGATTTCCTTTTGCCGCGAGCTTTGACAAGTGACGATCTTGCAATTGTAGAAAAAGAGATGGAAGAGATTATTAAATCTCGCTCTCCATTTATCAGAAGAGTTGTTAGCAAGGATGAGGCTCTTGAAATGTTCAGAGAAGCCAATCAGCCTTTTAAGCTTGAACTGATCGGCGAACTCGAAGATAAGACCATCACGGTATTCTCGCAGGGAAAATTTGTCGACCTGTGTCGCGGACCCCATGTGCAAGATGCGGGGGCGGTAAAATTTTTCAAGCTTCTTAGCGTTGCCGGCGCATATTGGCGTGGTGATGAAAAACGTCCGATGTTGCAGAGAATTTATGGAACTGCCTTTGCGACGAAAGAAGAGCTCAAAGAGCACCTTGACCGTCTTGAAGAAGCCAAAAAGCGTGATCATCGCAAGCTGGGCAAAGAACTGGACCTTTTCTCTACCCAGGAAGAAGTCGGGCCTGGTCTGGTTTTTTGGCATCCAAAGGGCGCCAGAATCAGACATGAAATCGAAAAATTCTGGAAAGATCAGCACTATCGTAATGGCTATGAATTGATGTATACGCCCCATATCGGTCAGAGCTGGCTCTGGGAAACAAGCGGTCATCTTGGCAATTACAAAGACTCCATGTATAACCCCATGGAAATTGATGGCAATGATTATTACATCAAGCCGATGAACTGTCCTTTCCACATAATGGTATACAAATCTCAAGTTCGCTCATATCGTGATCTGCCACTGCGCTGGGCCGAGCTCGGCACGGTTTATAGATACGAAAAAAGCGGTGTTTTGCATGGCCTGCTCAGGGTAAGGGGCTTTACTCAGGATGACGCACATATTTTTTGTACGCCTGAAAAGATTGAAGACGAAGTTCGCGAAGTTCTTCGCTTCAGCATGAAACTCTGGAAGGCTTTCGGTTTCAGCGACATCAAAGCATATCTTGCCACCAGACCCGAAAAAGCAGTTGGCGAAGAATCCCGCTGGAACCAGGCAATCGAGTCGCTTCGTCGTGCGGTTGCCGCCGAGGGAGTTGAGTGTGAAGTAGATGAAGGCGGTGGAGCATTCTACGGCCCCAAAATAGACCTCAAGATTAAGGATGCTATTGGTCGCGAGTGGCAGATGACTACTATTCAGTTCGACTTTAACCTGCCCGAGCGGTTCGACATGAGTTATGTCGGAGCAGATGGCAACAAGCATAGACCATATATGGTTCACAGGGCACTTCTCGGCTCAATAGAAAGATTCTTTGGTGTTCTCGTCGAGCACTACAGCGGCGCTATGCCTCTCTGGCTTGCGCCGGTGCAGGCGGTAGTTCTGCCTATTTCCGACAGTCACTCTGAATATGCTCGCAAGGTGCAGGCTGCATTGAGGCAGCATAATATTCGCTGTGATATTGATGAACGCAATGACAAGATCAGTTATCGCATTCGCCAGGCTCAGTTGCAGAAAATTCCGTTCATGATAATTCTTGGCGAGCAGGAAGCCGCAGCCGGAAGCATTACAGTAAGATTGCGCAATGGCGACAATCTCACTGGTATCGCGCTCGATGATTTCATCAGGGAGCAGGAATGGATAAAGGACAGCATTTGACACTTCGAGATGTGGGTGACCTGATGTTTCGGGTCACCCAGCGTTATCTTTTTCGTAACAACGAAGATTTCGGTATAGATATCTCTCTGCAATCAAGCCCGTTGCAGGAGAGCATGATTCTTCGACTGATTGATGACAGTCGATTATTGGTAAAAACCTTTCCGCATAAGAATTTTTCTCAGGAATTTGTCTATCGTATCGAGGTTTATAAGACACGTGAGGGCGATATGCGCGGCAACAAGATCGCATTTCTTGAAGCCTCACAGCACGAGAGCGCTGTGGAAGAAATTCAGCAGTTCGTGCAGAGTTATCTTTCGCAGGTAGGTTTTTAATAACCATAACAGGAGGATTTATGTGCAGGCAGTAGTAGATTCGGTTCATGGCGATTGTTTTCGCTGTCTTCTCGAAAATGGCGATTTGATAAATGTTCACAAGGCTGATTTTCCTGACAATGTAAATATTGGTGACATTGTTAAAATTTCTTTTGAACGTGACGCAGAAGCCAGCTTGAAACAGAAAGAACTGATGAAGTAAAAAAGCCCGGGGGATCAATGACAAAGAAGGGAATGGCGGTTTGCCTTTTCTTTCTGTTTTTGTTGTCGTCTGTCTTCGGGGCCGATGATGAAAATTCTCTTCTGAAAAGATCCCAGTTACTGGTTCAGAAGGGAGAAAAAGCAGAAGAACGGGGCAATATAGAGGATGCCGTGGCTTCTTACGAAGAAGCCTATAATCTTTACCCAAAAAACATAATGCCTCTGCTTTCATGGGGGCGTGCTCTTTCGAGAATAGGCATGCACAAGAGAGCTGCTGAATTGCTCGAAAAAATTCCGGTGGATAAACTGCCCTCTACCGGGCAGTCAGAAGTTCACCTGCTTTTGAGCAGAAT
>SABV01000371.1 GCA_009928855.1 Erysipelotrichia bacterium
GACTCTATTTCAGAAATAATATCTTTTAAGCGAGTAATATTCGTACGCGTGTGCCCGAGCTTGGTGAGCGTATTGAGTTTGCGATGCTTGAATTTTGTAATACCAGCGGCTTCCTCTATCAGTGCCCTTCTCGACTGTGTTCTCTGAAAAATAATATCGTCGATATCGCCCTGCCCGATAACCGAATAGCCATCTTTACCGATCCCTGTGTCCATAAGCATTTCTTTGATGCTAGACAGAAGGGTGCGAGTGTTATTAACGATATAATTGCTTTCGCCAGAACGGAAAAGCTGGCGACCAATGCTCACTTCTGAGTAATCCATGGGCATCGCCCTGTCTTCGTTGTCAAGAATCAGCTTCACCTGAGCAAATGCAGAGGCCTTGAATTCTGACGAACCAGCAAAAATAACTTCCGACATTTTTGTGCCGCGCAAAGCTTTGGCACTCTGTTCGCCGAGCACCCAGCGAATTGCGTCACATACGTTGCTTTTTCCAGAACCATTGGGGCCGATAATCGCGGTAATACCCGGAGTAAAATCAAAAACCGTCTTGCGGCCAAAGGACTTGAAGCCCATCAGCTCAAGGGACTTTAAATACATGAGGTTTGCCTGACCTTTAAAGAAATTAAATAAATTATTTAAACACTAATATATGCCACAATTCAGCGCAAAAAAACAGTCATAAAACCTAAATTTAAGAACAAACTTTAGTTGAATCACGCCCACAGCTGAAGTTTGTTGCGCAATAAATCTTGTGCCCCGTATAGAATCTGTGTTAACCTGAGTCGGTGAGCCAGTGTAGTTAAACTTAACTTGCCAAGCTGTCGATATGACACTGAACCCACTTTTATAAGGACAATCATACTAATATGGAAAACAATGAAAACAACAACGACCAAAACAGCCAGCCACCGAAATTTGACCCGGCCGGCGAACTCAAGCAGAAGCTTCTGTTCTTTGTTGTAGCACTGGTGATGTTGGCGATAGTCAAATACACCATGGGTCTGTAACTACACCTCGCAGCAGACAACTCTCGTAGAATTCCGTAAAATTCAGCGTTTTTTACAAGGCGATCGCACTAAAACACCTTGACTCTTTTTTGCAGTCGAGCAGATGATTTGGCGAATCCCATGTGTCATCTCTGCAAAAACGTTGAATTCAGGCAGTTATAATTAGATTCGCCACCCGCCGTTGCGGGAGCAGAACCAGAATTTATGAATTTAATGCGTTTGCCCTGCGTTTTTTTACCAGTTCTGGAAACTCGCGGCGGCATGTGTTAAACTGCCAAAAAAAGCAGATAAACCCCAGGAGGTTTGCCATGCCAGTAGTCGGCACATCGATGCCCAGAAAAGACGCTCTCGACAAGCTCAGAGGCACCGCCAGATACATAGATGATTATAGTTTTTCAGACCTGCTGTATATTACCACAGTGCGATCAAGCGTAGCTTACGGCAAGCTTATAAAAATAGACAAGACTGTTGCCGAAAAAATGCCCGGCGTAAAAGGCGTGATTACCGCTGACCAGATACCCGGAAAAAACGCCGTGCCGCTGGTATTTGACGACGAACCGTTTCTTGCCGAAAACTATGTAAGATTTCATGGCGAGCCGGTAGCTCTTGTCGTTGCCGAAACTTATGAACAGGCTCTTGCCGCTGCCGCTCAGGTAAAAGTAGACATAGAGCCCATGAAGCCGGTTTTAAGCATCAGGGAAGCCATAGATCCGTCTTCGCCCAGAATTTACAAAGAAAACAATGTCTTCAGCAGCTACAATGTTCAAAAAGGTAACGCCGAAGAAGCAATCAAATCGGCCGCCCATATATTTGAACAGGAATACGAAACTCCATACCAGGAGCACGCTTATCTCGAAACCAACGGCGTGATAGCTATCCCCGGAATCGAAGATTCGATGACCGTATATGGCACTATGCAATGCCCCTTTTACGTGCATGACGCAGTTGCAGTAGCAGCCGGAATAGACAAGAACAAGGTAAGAGTAGTGCAAACTACCACAGGTGGCGGGTTTGGCGGCAAAGAAGATTTTCCGTCAGTTGTTGCAGGGCAGGCTACTATCGTGGCCAAGCTGTTTAACCGCCCGGCTAAACTAATCTACAAAAGAGAAGAAGACATTATTGCGAGTTCAAAAAGGCACCCGGGGCTGATTCGCGTAAAAATTGGCACCGACGACAAGGGCAAGATTCTTGCAGCTCTGATAGACTACTACGTTGATGGCGGAGCCTACTCGACACTTACTCCAATAGTTTTGTGGCGGGGCACAGTGCACGCACTCGGGCCCTATGAATGCGACCATATACATGTAAAGTCATACGGTGTCGCTACCAACAAGGTTCCATGCGGCGCCTACCGTGGGTTTGGTTCTCCGCAGGTTATTTTTGCGGGTGAGTCTATGATCGACGAAATAGCCACGGCACTGAACATCGACCCGGTTGAAATCAGGCGCAGAAACGGCTACAAAGTTGGTTCAAGCACCGCCACAGCCCAGATAATCGACCAGTCATGCGGTCTAATGGAAACCATCGATAAAGCCTGCGACAAGGCTCACTGGCAGGAAAAATGGCAAAATCCGGCGCAAAAAACCAGCAACATAAGAAAAGGCATAGGAATTTCCAGCGTCTACTACGGAGTTGGCCTGGGCGCAGGCGGCAAACACCTCGACCGAGTCGGAACAAGCATGACTATAATGAGAGACGGTTCGGTGCATTGCGCAATTGGCAATGTGGAAATGGGCCAGGGAGCCAGAACCGTATTGGCGCAGATCGCTGCTGATGCTCTTGGAGCACCATTTGAGCTGGTTAATGTCGTTGAAACCGACACCAACATGGTGCCTGATTCAGGGCCCACCGTAGCCAGCCGTACGACATTCATGTCAGGAAACTCGCTGATGCTTGCTGCTGCCGAATTGAGGCCGAGATTGTTGCAGGTTGCTGCCGACATGCTCGGCGCGGCTTCGCCAGACAAGGTCGAATTGATAGATGGCCAGGCATTTCTCGCAGACGACCCGGATGGCAAAAAAATTGAGTTTAAAGAGCTTGCCAATAAGCTCTACGCATACAGGCTCATGCCAAGCGCATTTGGCTGGTTTATTGCCCCCGATTCTTCTTACGACCAGAACACCGGTCAGGGCAACGCTTATTTCGTCTACAGCTACTGCACAAATGTGGCAGA
>SABV01000372.1 GCA_009928855.1 Erysipelotrichia bacterium
GTTAGACCCTTGTTTACTTCGCATGTCTGCGATTTTATACGCTCATTAGGGCTGACTTCGTTCATTTTAACGCGTTCTATATTAGTGCGTTCCTTGTTTGGAATGCTGTTTCTCAGTTCAACCCGCCAGTCAACATTTCTTTCCTGTTTAAGAATTTCACTGTAGTCTGTCATTTTGCACTTTTCCCGTTGTTTATTTTTTTCTGGCCTGATCTTCTTCGTTTTTATATGCCCGCAGTCTTTGAAGCATTTCATCGAAGTCAATCTGATGTGCGTTAAATTCTGGACCATCGACGCAGGTAAACTTGGTTACGCCATTAACGGTTACACGACATGCGCCACACATGCCTGTTCCATCGACCATAATGGTGTTTAGACTGACCTGGGTGGGAATATTGTACTTTTTGGTGAGCTGAGCAGCAAACTTCATCATGATTGCCGGGCCGATAGCTACACATTCGTCTACCTTCTCGCGCTTAATGACTTCTTCGGCACCATCGGTTATCAGGCCTTTTTTGCCGCACGAGCCATCGTCGGTCATTATTATCACTTCGTCAGAGTACTCGCGCATTTCTTTTTCGAGAATGAGCAGATCTTTGTTTCTGGCTGCCAGAACGGTAATAACGCGATTTCCCGCTTTTTTGAAGGCTTCGACGATTGGGTAAAGAGGCGCTATGCCAACGCCGCCACCCATCGCCAGAATTGTGCCAATCTTGTGAATATGAGTTGCTTTACCCAGCGGGCCAACCAGATCTGTGATGTGATCACCGGTTTCCAGTGCGCATAATTTGCCTGAACTCGCCCCGACGTTCTGAACGATCAGGGTGATTGTGCCGCCTTCAATATCTGAATCGACTATGGTTAGCGGAATTCGCTCACCCTTTTCGCCAACCCTGAGAATAACAAAATTGCCTGGTTTTCGCGATTTGGCGATCATGGGAGCTTCTACAACAAACTTGAATACATTTTCGGAGAGTTTTTGTTTTTCGACTATTTTATTCATGCCTGCTAAATGCTGAATCTGTTTGATTTTTCGGCACCGTGGTTTCCTGTGTCGAACCAGCTCAGACTGTGTACAGATTATCTTAACTCAGCGATAAAATCAACAAAACTGTGCCGCGCGGCGATCTTGCGATTTATACCGCCAGCTTCATTGTTGTCGAGCCAGGTGTTCTTTAAAGGCCTGCCACATGGGCAGAAAAAATGGTTTATCGTCCAGTTCCGGTTCTATTCTCTTCCAGACAGCATTTATAGGAAAAACTATGCTTCCTGTTAACTCATGTATTACCGCCGGTTCTGAGCCATAACGATCTTCTATCATCTGCCAGGCACAGCCAAAGTCGTTTTTAAGAAGTTCGCCAAATAAACTTCCAAGACCGTTGGCGATGTCTTCGCGTGAAAAATCGTTTTGTTTGTTATTAGCCCATTGTGAAAAAATTTCGTCAAGCAGCTTTGCATCAGCCGTAGTATTGGGTTGAACAGCAAATTGTTTTAGCAGTTCACGCCCTTTTGCAAGATTTATGGCCATGGCAGTTTTTTCTTTTTCGTTGAAACAGGTGATTTTTGGATTCATTTTTTCTCTCGCTTTTATTTTTTAAGTATAAGTGCTAAAGATAATAAAAGTTTTAAGAAACGACAACTGAATAAAATTTGTTTTGCTGATGTGCAGCAATTTATTCCTTTGAAAAAATATGAAAATATTTCAAATGCTGCTTTTATTTCTTGACACGTTGCAGCAAATTGGGTATGAAATGGGAAAGGAATGAAGGAGGCCAGAATATGGTCGGTTCTGAAGAAGAAGGAAAAATTATTCTTGTATTGAACTGTGGCAGTTCCTCGCTCAAATATGATTTGATAAAAATGCCCCACCGGTTGAGTCTTGGTAAAGGCCTTGTAGAAAGAATCGGAGAAGAAAAGGGCCAGCTCGAACAGAAGTCTGGTGATAAAAAGCTTATTATCGAGCAGAAAATAAGCGATCACCGAGAAGCTCTGGGGTTGGTAATTCGCGCCATAACCGATAATGAAGAAGGTATTATTAAAAATATTTCTGAAATATCTGGTATCGGACATCGCGTTGTTCACGGTGGTGATAAATATGCATCCTCGGTAATCATAGATGACGGTGTAACTGCCGCTATCGAAGAATTTATCGAACTGGCGCCGTTACATAATCCACCCAATCTTACCGGCGTTATGGTTGCCAGAGAACTGATGCCCGATGTGCCGCAGGTAGCTGTTTTCGACACAGCTTTTCATCAGACGATGCCTCCGCAGGCTTTTTTATATGGTCTGCCGCGTAAGTTTTATGAAGAACTCAAGATAAGGCGCTACGGTTTTCATGGAACCAGCCACCGCTATGTGTCTTCCCGTGCCATGAATTTGTGTAAAAGGCATCCGAGCAATACCAATGTTATTTCATGCCATCTGGGCAATGGTAGTTCTGTTACCGCAATCGCGCGTGGCTGCTCTATAGACACTTCTATGGGTTTTACCCCCCTTGAAGGCATGATTATGGGCACTCGCTCAGGAGATCTTGACCCGGCAATTCTCGGTTTTCTTATGGAAAGAGGTTATTCATCAAAAGACCTGATGAGAATCCTAAATAAAGAGAGCGGCCTGGTTGGAATATCCGGTATTTCTAACGATATGCGTGATCTTGAAAAGGCGTCTGCAGAGGGCAATCCCCGTGCCCAGGAAGCAATCGACTGTTATGCATACCGCGTACGCAAGTATATTGGTGCTTATGCTGCCAATCTTATAAAGCTTGATATTCTGGTATTTACCGGCGGAATAGGCCAGAATGGCTGGATGATGCGTGAGCGCATCTGTCGCCGTCTTGAAAATATCGGTATTTTCATGGACTTTAAGCTCAACAAAGAAATGGGCTCCAGGGAAGGAATTGTGTCTGAGGCCTTTTCGCCGGTCACGGTGATGGTGGTGCCAACAAATGAAGAGTTGCAGATAGCCATAGATGTTTATGAGCTTGCATTTGGCGGAGAGTCTGATTACAGACGGCGCAAGTCAGATGTTGTTGTGGGTATAAAACGCTGATATCGACTAATTCTACACTCAATTATTACGAGAACAACGCATTCGAGCTGAGTCGTCGTTACGAAACGACGAGGCTCGATGCTTTTCACCAGAAGTTGCATGTTTGCTTTGCATCTGGTGCAAA
>SABV01000373.1 GCA_009928855.1 Erysipelotrichia bacterium
CTGAGAAACAGCACTGGCGAATTTTTCGGCTGGCGGTCTGACACAGGTATTCAACTGAATTCGATCAGGGGCAATTGACACCGCCAGTTCGGCAATGCGCCCAACGTGCTCCGGTAAAGAATTGATGCCATCGAGAATAAATACTTCCATCCACAGCTGACCCTTAAATTCACGCCTGAACTGCTGTTCTCCGGCCAGGATCTGCTCAAACCTCAAATCATTAGATGGTCTGTTAATCTGCATCAACGATTCATCGTTCCAGGCGCTCAGCGATATTTTAACGATATCAGCCGCTGCAGCGGCTGCTCTTACCTCGGGCAAATGCAACATTGAACCATTCGTCAAAACTGCCACCGGAATTTTGCTGTGCGCCTTTACGTGCCTGATTATTTCGCCAAAACCAGAATATAGAGTAGGTTCACCAGAACCGGCCAGAGTAATTATATCTGCCTGACCATCGGCACTCAGCCATGAATCAAGCTCGGCCTTAACTTCTGCCAATGGAACATATAAATCACGTCTGCTCGTAAGATTTGTGGTTCTTCCGAGTTGACAAAAAATGCAGTCAAAGCTGCAGGTTTTAAATGGTGTCAGGTCAATTCCAAGAGAGCGCCCCAGGCGACGAGATGGAACCGGCCCAAAAAGGAATTTGTATTGTTGCCGCATCTGCTCAACCCTCATCTTTTTTGCGGCCGACGGTTAACAAGGGTATATCATCTGTTTTAGAGGCTTTGAGCAGCTGATATTTTTTAGCAACGACCGGCAACAGCGTAGTCAGCAAGAAGCCAAGAATAGGTCGCCAGTTTGCGAGAATAAACCTGATAACGACAACCGACAAATCATCCTTTGCAGTGCCGCTGCAAGAGCCAACGCCTCGGCCGCTACCGGCTCCAAGGCCACAAGGACCTGTTCCATCACCACGTGGCATAGTTTTTCTCCTTCAGTTAAATTGGCAAAAAACTGCCTCTGCTTGTATTTTAAAGTATCGCCCGCCAAAGCTCAACTGTTTTTAGCATAAGCCAAAAAAAAGACAAAAACGCTGAAAATATTTGTTTTGGTATTTCAGCAACGAAGTTAATTTTAGAAAGTATTCGGCTGACCCTATTTGAGAAATAATTTGTCAAGAGCCAGGTCTGTCTATATCATGTTCGTTGATTGACACTATGCCAGACAAAACCTGGGGGGAAAACGCTGATGGATTCGGGTATTACAAAAAATGTAACTTTTTCACGGGCTCTGCTGGTAATAATTTTTCTGATTGCTTCTTTAACCAGCGGGCTCATGTTTTTTGGCGCATCGCCGCACATTCCGATTCTTGCTACCACTGCATTTGCAGCACTAGTTGCCATTAAATCTGGTTATTCATGGCATGAAGTCGAAAAAGGCATTTTAGAAACCATCAGTATGGGTATGCAGTCGATTCTGATTCTGATGATTATAGGCTGCATTATCGGTGTATGGATCCTCGCCGGCATTGTTCCAGCCATGATTTATTATGGTCTTAAAATTATCTCACCCAGCATTTTTCTGCTCGCCACCTGCGTTATCTGCGCAATCGTCTCTTTGGCCACCGGCAGTTCTTGGACAACAGCCGCAACTGTAGGCATTGCACTTCTTGGCGTGGGTTCGGGGCTTGGCATTCCTGCAAACATGGTTGCCGGCGCCATCATTTCGGGAGCATATTTCGGCGATAAAATGTCGCCCCTCTCTGACACTACCAATCTGGCACCGGCAATGGCAGGAGCCAATCTCTTTGACCATATCAGGCACATGGTGTGGACGACTGGCCCAAGCATGCTCATCGCCTGCCTGCTTTATGCAATTCTCGGCATAAGTTACGCAGATAAAACACTCGACGCGGCAGCTATCAACACAATCCTTGGCACTCTTACCACAAATTTCGACATCAACCTGTGGCTCATCATACCCCCGCTGCTGGTCATTGGAATGGTCGTGTACCGGGTTCCTGCCTTGCCGGGTCTGTTTAGCGGCATTCTTTTCGGTGCAATTTTCGCAGCCATTTTTCAGAATGCCGGCATGACCGAGATAATCAAAGCAGCGCACTCTGGCTTTGTCTCACAAACCGGCATTGCAACCATCGACAGTCTGCTTTCGCGTGGTGGTCTTGAAAGCATGATGGGTACGATATCTTTGATTTTGATTGCCCTGTCTTTGGGCGGGGTCATGGAAAGCTCAGGCATGCTCAATGCTATCGCCATGAAAATTCTCACCTATGCCAGAAGCACGGGTTCAACGGTTCTGGCAACCTTTTTCACCTGCATTTTTTGCAATCTGGCTACCGGCGACCAGTATCTGTCGATTGTGATTCCCGGAAGAATCTATAAAGACATTTATCGCGACAAGGGCCTACAACCCAAAAACCTGTCACGATGCCTCGAAGATTTCGGCACCATCACGTCTCCGCTGGTTCCCTGGAACACCTGTGGTGCCTTTATGGCGACCGCTCTTGGCATTCACCCCTTTGCCTACCTGCCATATGCGTTTTTGAACCTTATCAATCCGCTGGTATCGATCATCTATGGCTACACCGGCTTCACCATGGAAGAATTGCCACACGAAGACGCCCGCGACTGAGCGTAATACAAGGCTCTCGCATTCTTCCGGGCTTATTTTGTGGGATTCTGCGAGCCCACATGGATCGGATTTTTCCATGACATTCACATTGTTTATCATTTTTGAAGTAACCGGCCATTCTGAGGCCCAGTGGAGTTTGAGAACTTTTGAGCAAAGTATCTTCAGAGCCTGGTCTGCCTGCTTTACCAGAAAAAGCTGTATTGAAGACTTGTAACCGAGTTTTTTGACAAAATTGCAGACATCTTCCGGGCAAATATTTTCGAGGGGTTTTCCTTTAAGTTCTTTGGCAAATGACTGTGCCCATTTAATCAGCCATGGTATAGCCGGCGGGTGCGTATTTTGTTTTTCGAGCAGATCTTTCATATTGTCTCAGATTGATTGCTCAAGGTCGGTGAAGATACGTTCCATGGAAAATCCTCCAACCTGATTTAGAACAGTGGGTTTGGTAGAGCCAGGAGAGAATGTGGGTGGCAATATTGTGCTATGCAGAATCTGTATTTATCAATATAATCCAAATCAATTATATCAATATTTAACATTCTGTCTAATATCTGTTAAA
>SABV01000374.1 GCA_009928855.1 Erysipelotrichia bacterium
CCGAATGTTATCATGGTCGGTGAAATTCGCGACTCAGAAACTGCTCAGATTGCTGTAGAAGCGGCAATGACCGGTCATCTTGTGCTTTCGACTCTGCATACCAACGATGCTCCATCTACTATCGGCCGAATTATTGACCTTGAGGTCGAACCTTACCTTATCGCTTCAACTCTGCTTGCTGCTGTAGCCCAGCGACTTGTTCGACGCATCTGCCCGAAATGTGCACAGGCAGATAATCCGTCGCCTGAGGTTCTGGCAGACCTGCAGATGCAGTTTTACGACCTTCCGCCCGACATCTCTTTCTCTATTGGCAAGGGCTGTAATACCTGTAACAAGACCGGCTACAAAGGCCGTACTGCTATTCATGAAATGATGACCCTTAACGATGGCATCAGACGTTTGATTGTTAATAAAGCTTCGGCCTCAGAAATTCGTAAGGCGGCTATAGAAGCCGGTATGATTCCTTTGCGTAAATGTGCCATCTTAAAGGCTTCACGAGGGCTCACCGGCATTTCAGAAATTTTGCGCGTAACCCAGAGCGAGGAAATCTGACATGCCCCGATATGTCGTTGAGGGCGTTGATTCAAGAGGACAGCCTGTTTTCGAAGAGGTAAGCGGCAGCAGCGAATCTGAGGTTCTCGGTCGTCTGATGAGCGCCGGCATTTCTGTTTTGTCGATAAAGCCAAAAGGGCTGGCTTTTTCTCCCTTCAAGTTTCTTGAGAGGTTTAGCTGGGTTTCGGCAAAAGATCTGAAGTTATTTTATGTGAATCTGGCCACTCTTATAGAAGCTGGCTGTACGTTAATTACCAGTCTTTCTTCGCTCGCAGACCAGGCCGAAAACCCGACTTTTCGCAAGGTGCTGCTCGATGTCAGCAATTCTGTTACCAATGGCCGATCTTTCGGCGAGGCATTACAGGCTCACCCACGTGTTTTTAACCAGCTTTTTATCTGTCTGGTCAAGGCGGGCGAAGAAGGCGGAATGCTCGACAAAATTTTGTTGCGTTACGCTATTTTCAGCGAAAATCAGGAAGGAATAAAAAGTCGTGTGCGTGGTGCAATGGTATTGCCTGCAATCATGGTGCTTGTTGCGACTGGCGTTATTATAGGGCTGCTGACTTATGTTTTTCCTACCTTTATGGTTTTGTTTAAAGGGCGCGAAAGCATGTTGCCCCTTCCTACCAAAATAGTTCTTGCTATCTCAGATTTTCTCAGATACCAGTATCTTACTTTAAGCGGTATTATCATTGGTGTTTCTATCGCTTTTTACTTTTTTGTCAAATCTAAAAGGGGCTGGCGAATCTTTTGTTATTGGCAGTTGCGTCTGCCTCTTATTGGTACTCTTTTTAAAAAAGCTTATGTTGCCAGCTTTGCTCATACTTTAGGCGCCCTTATAAAGGGTGGCGTACCGGCGCTAAGGGCTCTTAAAATTACCGCTGAGACTATTCAAAACATAGAAGTCAGCGATGTTATCGGTGATATCGCCCAGAGTGTTGAACGCGGGGGCACATTTTCTGCTCCCATGCAGCGCCATAAGTATCTGTTTCCGACGATGGTGACGCTGATGGTCAATGTCGGTGAAAGCACCGGTAGAATAGACCAGATGCTCGAAAAAGTCGGTCAGTACTATGATGGCGAAGTTCAAGAAGCTATTTCGGCTATTTTAACTGCGATAGAGCCACTCATGACTGTTGTTATGGGTGTTATTGTCATGACAATTGCAGCTTCGATGTTTTTGCCGATGTTCGATATTGCGCGCATCATGCAATAAAAAATAGTCTCTATTCTTCTAATAAAAAGCACTGCCATTGCCGATACCTTCCTTTGAGTTCTAGTTTATAATTTTTGCGATTTTTATAAAACTCGTCATTGGAAGGCATTGTGGATGAACCCTGCTAGCTGGTCTTACGAATCAAGAACAAAGGTAATCGGTCTGGATGTCGGTCTTCATTCAATGAAAGCCGTACTTCTAGAAAGACAGGGCGCCAGTCTAACATGTCTCGGGGCAATAGAATGCCCATTCTCTGCCGGTGAAGAGAGAACTACCGAAGAATATAAAGATGCTTTGCGCCAGGTTGCTTCTGCTTTTGGTTCAAAAACCAAAGCCGCTGCTATCGTTGCTCAGGATACTGAGGTGCAGTTGAAGTTTTTAGATAAGCCTCTGATGACGCTTGAGCAACTTGACCTGGTTATGGATCTTGAATTTAAACAGGTTTTATCCCAGTTCGAAACTGGTTCAGCCCTAGCTGCCTACACCCTTTTAGGGCAGACTATCAATGATGAAGCATCTACAATGCATGTTCTCATGGCTACTTTTCAGAGATCGTGGCTGGAAAGCCAGGAAAAGATTTTTAAAGAAGTTGGTTTGCAGCTTGTCGGTATATACCCATTTCCGATGGCATTGCGCGACTGTTACTGGGCTAATTATAAGGAGCTTCTTCAGGAACGGGGGCAGCCTTACCTGGTGTCTTTGCTTAATCTTGGTTCGAGGTCGAATCAGGTTGTTGTGTGCGACCTTCTTACTATCCGTCTGGCTCGAGCTTTTCCGTTCGCCGGCGATGAACTGACTCAGAGCCTTGTGAAGGCTTATACTGTCGGTGAAAACAATATTATGCTAGATCAAACACTGGCTGAGCAGTATAAACAGGCTATCGGCATTCTTTCGCCCGAAGAAATTACGGGTTACGCCGATCGTGCGCTCGAAGTTCAGGTGTCTGAAATGATTCGGCGCGGTGTCGACCGCATGATGCAAAAAATTCGTCTTTCTCTCGATTATTTTAAAGGGCAGATGAAGGCTCAGGTTAGCCAGGTGCTCGCGTTTGGTGGTGGTGCAAATTTGCGTGGTCTTGAAGACGCCCTGCGTGAACAGTTGACTGTTGATGAAATTACTCTGATGTTTCCATTCGCTAAAATAGATTTTAAGCCTCTTCAGGGGTTTGACCCTGATCCGGCACTCGCGCCAAAATTGGTTGGCGCCGTTGGTGCCGCCGTGTGTGGCATGAGGCCTGATACCCAGACTCTGAATCTTACCGGCTGGCTTAAAGCGGTGGCCGTCAAACGCATGCAGAACCTTTTCAAGTTTGTAGTTCTGCCTATACTGATGGTCGTTTCGTCTTTAATCGCACCGACAATTTATTATCTGGCTCTTTATAACCC
>SABV01000375.1 GCA_009928855.1 Erysipelotrichia bacterium
TGCATTACTTCTTTGAAAGATTTGTCAAAAGTAAAAACAAGGTTGCCGTTGCGATAAAGTCTTGCAAGGCGACGACTCAGTCTGAATGTTTCAATCTCAAAAATTGCCCGCGGATCTGGTGACCACCATGAAACCGGCTTGACGGACCACGGGAAAATGCCGGATGAATAGGCACTCACAAGAGTATCCGGTTCGAGGTCGCCGCCAAAAGCAAGTAAGCCGTCTTTGTCGGCAAGAGATGGGTCTGGAAATATTATTTCTCGCATAAAAAAAACATACAGGAAACGGCCTTAACCGCTTCCTGTATGTGGATCAATGTCAGTTTAGTCAATTGTCATGCAGATCTTCAAAACGATAAATCTGGTTGATCTGCGTTTTCAACTGGTCAACAGCTTCAGAGCGATATTGATTCAGCATGAGATTCACATCTTTAAGTGCCGCTCCGTCACGGTCTATGTCACTGCGAAACTTCTCGATAAGAGTCTTTGAAAGTGCGTCATATCTTTCGACTCTTACTTCATAATCAGGTTCATTTTCCAGTTCGGCAACATAGCGCACCAGGGCTTTGATAGACTTTTCTTTGCTGAGACTGAGCCAGTGAATAATATTTCGATTGAACGGAACAGTGTTCAGATCGCCGGGGCTGCTGTAGAAGTTGTCCTGATAGAGGGGTTCGCCTACACAGGCAACTCGACCGAAGCCAAGATCTTCAGCGGCTGCAACCGGTATCGGCAGCAGCGGCGTGTGACTGGCGTATATGTAGCCGTCACCCATGCCGTCTGATTCAGTGTTATAAGAGTCTTCGTCGCCTGTAGCAATCACAAAGAGGTTTTTGGAAGATTTCAGACCCTTATTTCTGCCGGAGTTGATGAGTGTACATGCACTCCTGAGAAGAAGCTTGCTTACATCGTTGCCGGTGATTGCCGGAACCGGGAAGTTTTTAATGAAAAGGCGCCACGGCGGCCCGATATTGTCTGTCGGGTCACAGGCCTGGTCGTCGTTAAAGCGGATTTTACTGCCGGCCGCCTTGAGAACAGTGTTAAAAATATCAGGTTTGGAAAGATCACGAAAATCTGACTGGCAGTAGAAGAGCAGAGAGCCGCCTCCTGAGACAAACTTTTTAAGGGCGGCAAGTTCTTCGGTCTTGTAATCAAGAGAGGGGTGGGGGAAGATTATCACAAAAGCATTTTCGATCGATTCATAGGTTATTGCTTTTGAAATGCTGCGCATCTGAAAGCCGTAAGTCTGAAAAAGATCCATTTTCATGCCGGCAAAACGGCCTGTAAAATAGTCTTTGTTGCCGTGCGCACAATCTACAAGTATTATTTTTGCTTCTACTTCAAGGGTTGTAGAAAGCGTGTCTATTATGCTGTCGCCATTTTTCAGAACAGCAATAATTTCAACCTGGCCAAGCCAGTCGATCTGCGTTGGAAGAACCGCTTCGAGAGAAGTCCCTGCAGGTATTGATTCAAACTTGACTTTGTCGATGAGGTTTGAAGCCTGCATCGCGGAGTGATAGACTTCAAGAGTCATGTTTTTTGCTGCTGAATCGGCAGGATTAGCAACAGGAACGATGACCTTGAACGGGTGTTTCATGTAGATTTTGTCGTAGTTGGTAGCGACTTTTTCTATTTTTGGAAGAGGGGTATCGCTGCCAGCAGATGTTGTAAGCGTGGCGTCGAAAGATATCTGTTTTTCTGATTCGCGAGGATCACCTGAAATGGCACGAAAGTTATAAGAAGAAAGGGGTTTAAGACCGGTCAAAGTAACTGTGTGTATTTTTACACTATGGTCATATTCTTTTTTCTGGGTAAGAGAATCAGCACCATAAAAAACTGCTGTAGTTGACGGGCGGTTGGTTTCCCATTGGATGGTTGCTGAATTGGCGGTAAGAGAGATTATTTTAGGCTTCTGGGTAAATTCAAGCGGGCTGTTGTTGGTTACGAAAGAGACATTTTTGCCATCTGTGTAGCTTTCAATGTGCCCATCCATGTCGGTTCTGAAAACTTTCATCTTATAATAATCATATATATCAAGAACCGTTTGAGTCGGGTGTCCGAATGAATTGCCTTTGCCTGCGCTGATAACGCCATATTCTGGCTGAACCAGATCCATGAATGCATGCATCGAAGACGTCTTACTACCATGATGACCTGATTTTAAGACTGTAGATTGCAATTTTTTGCCATGCATGCTGATCATATCAGTTTCTGAAGTCTTTTCGGCATCGCCGGTAAATAAATAGCTTATTTTGCCAGCGGTTGCCTTTATAACTATCGATAGTTCATTTGGATTAGTTTTAAGCACGTCATCGCTGGTGGAAGCATATTCGGAAATTGGAGTCGGCTCGCTGCGGCTTTTATCACAGTTCAACACCTCTGCTTTAATACCGTTGCCCCAATTAAGCAGTTCGCCCTGTTGGGCTTTGCGATATGGTATGTTTTTTTCAAGGATCAGTGTGCGAAGCTGGGCGTAGATAATAGCATCATTGCCGAATTTGGTGGTCTTGCCTTCTGAAGATATTTCTGAGTCGTTTGAGTAAATGAACTCACCAAAGGTAAAGTCTTGCAGAAGATCTATAAAACCACCAAAATGGTCACGATGAGGGTGAGTTATGATGGCCTGGTCAATATGCTTGATTCCCTCTTTTTTAAGGTAGGGAATAATATAGCGGGTGGCTGCACTTCTGTTGTCATCGCCGGCATCAATCATGATAACTTTTTCGGCAGACCTGATCAGTATACAATCACCCTGGTGTACATCAAGAAATGTTACTCTCAGGAGGGGGGCTTCAACTGCATAACCACTCGTAACGATCAGAATGGCCAGCAACAGCAATACACCCATCCGCGCGATTCTTTGATTCATACTCTAATACTCCTTATGGCGCGCCTGATTACGGTTTTTGAGGAAACCATCACCACATTTAATAGAATTCTACTGAGAATAGTTCAAAGTGTCAATGCTGTGGCGGTGAATAAATATAAAAAATCAGCCACATTTGGAATAGCCGCAAGACTTGCAGATAACACAGCCTCCGTCATGCTCAAGGGCTTCATTGCATTCTGGGCATGAAGACCCGGGTTCAGAATTATCAAGCATCAGATCTTTTTTTTCTTTGGGCTTAGTTTCGCCGGTCTG